>CAMHBN010000137.1 GCA_946183385.1 uncultured Ruminococcus sp. | reverse complement strand
CGTGCTCGTTTCTCCCGACGGCATCTATGAGTACGAGGCTGCTCACGGTACCGTTCAGCGCCACTACTACAAGTACCTCAAGGGCGAGGAGACCTCCACCAACTCAGTTGCGACCATTTTCGCGTGGAGCGGCGCTCTCCGCAAGAGAGGCGAGCTCGACGGCACTCCCGAGCTGTGCGACTTCGCGGACAAGCTCGAGAAGGCTACCATCCAGACCATTGAGGACGGCGTTATGACAGGTGACCTCTACCTCATCTCCAAGCTTGAAAACAAGCGCAAGGTGGACTCGAAGACATTCCTCGACGAAATTAAAGTCAGACTTGACAGACTTATGTAATCAGCGGAATTACCGCAAAAGATAGTGAGGCTTAATAAAATGTCAAAAAGCGCAATATCAAATTCAGTTATCCGACGCCTGCCGAGGTACTACCGTTTTCTCGGCGACCTTGAGGCGAACGGCTATGTCCGTATCTCGTCAAGGGAGCTCGCGGAGAAAATGGGGCTCACTGCCTCGCAGATACGTCAGGATTTCAACTGCTTCGGCGAGTTCGGTCAGCAGGGCTACGGCTACAATGTGACGGGGCTCAAAGCCGAGATAGGCAAGATACTCGGGCTCGACAAGCAGACTCCGATGATACTCCTCGGAGCAGGCAACCTCGGCAGAGCTCTTGCCAGCCACATCGACTTCCGCAACAGGGGCTTCGACCTCATCGGCATATTCGACGCGAATCCCGAGCTTGTCGGCAAGAAGATAGGCGACCTGACTGTCATGGGCGTTGCCGACATCGAGGGCTTCTGTAAGGAGCACAAGCCCATAGCGGCGATACTCTGTATCCCGCGTGAGGCGGCGGAAAAGGAAGTCGAGCGCCTTATCAGCTACGGCATACGCGCGTTCTGGAACTTCACGCACTATGACCTGCGTGTGAGCCACAAGGACGTTGCAGTCGAGAACGTGCACCTCGGCGACAGCCTGACCACGCTCTCTTACTGCATCAACACATCTGACTGAACAAGTGCAGGGGATACCCTGCACTCTGTGTTTTGGTAAAATGCGGAATCTGTGATTTTTTTGTCAATCTTGCGGCTGTGATATATGAATATAGTTATACTTGTATGCTTTGATGTTATGTCTGTGCAGCGCGTGAAGCCGAGCGAGTCGATAGGAAAAGCGGCGGCTTTGTCTATCACTTTCGCGCGGATATAACGGGTCGTTATGTGCATACCGACTGTATCGGCATTGGTTTGACGAAATAATGTGTGCAGTTTTATTGCGCGGAAATCTGTGTTAAAATATATGCTGTAATATATGTGCGTATGTCGCGGAGCCGCAGAAGGCAAGCATTGTAAATGTTATATCAATGTCTGTATGACTATATGCGGAATCCGCTCTTGAAATCGCGCGTTTTCGCTGTTATACTATAATTAGATTGGTTCGGAATGCGTAATTAAGGTGTGCCTGTCGGCACAATTTTAGGATTCCATCGCCGAAGGCGATACCACAATTCCGAACTCCGAATTCATAATTCCGAATTTGAAAAAGGGAGAGTTTAACTATGGATTATCGTATCGAACATGACTCAATGGGCGAGGTCAAGGTGCCCGCCGACAAGTACTGGGCGGCTCAGACCGAGAGAAGTCACGAGAATTTCCTCATCGGTGTCGGTATCGAAACTATGCCGCGCGAGATAACTCACGCCTTCGGTATCCTTAAAAAGGCGGCGGCTATCGCTAATCACGCCGTAAAGCCCGAGAAGATGACCGATAAGAAGCTCGCCGCTATTTCTCAGGCGTGCGACGAGGTCATCAGCGGCGCTCTCAACGAGCACTTCCCGCTCGTCGTTTGGCAGACGGGAAGCGGTACGCAGTCCAATATGAACGCGAATGAGGTCATCGCCAACCGCGGCAACGAGATAGCAGGAGAGAAGCTCCTGCACCCGAACGATGACATCAATATGAGCCAGTCCTCGAACGATACCTTCCCGACGGCTATGCACATCGCGGCTGTTATCGCTCTTGAGGACAAGGTCATCCCCGCGATTGATACTCTTGTTGACACCTTCAAGCGCCTTGAAGCCGAGAACGAGGGCATCGTCAAGAGCGGACGCACACACCTGCAGGACGCTACTCCTATCAAGTTCTCACAGGAGATAAGCGGCTGGAGAGCTTCCCTCGAAAAGGACAGGAAGATGATACTCTCCTCTTGCGAGGAGCTGAAGGAGCTCGCGCTCGGCGGTACTGCCGTGGGTACGGGACTCAACGCTCCCGCTGGTTTTGCGGAGAAGTCGGCGGAGGCTATCAGCGAGCTTACGGGGAAGAAGTTCGTGACCGCGCCCAACAAGTTCCACTCGCTGACCTCCAAGGACGAGATAGTTTTCGCACACGGAGCTCTCAAAGCTCTCGCGGCTGATATGATGAAGATAGCCAACGACGTGCGCTGGCTCGCTTCGGGACCGCGCGACGGTCTCGGCGAGATATTTATCCCCGAGAATGAGCCCGGCTCGTCCATTATGCCCGGCAAGGTGAATCCCACCCAGTGCGAGCAGGTCACAATGGTGGCGGTGCAGGTAATGGGCAACGACGTGGCTGTCGGTATGGCGGCTTCGCAGGGCAACTTCGAGCTCAACGTGTTCATGCCCGTGTGCGCTTACAACTTCCTCCAGTCGGCAAGACTGCTCGCGGAGTCGATACTCAGTTTCAACAAGAACTGCGCTGTCGGCATAAAGGCGAACAAGGAGAAGATGCACCACAACCTCCACAACTCCCTCATGCTCGTAACGGCGCTCAACCCGTACATCGGCTACGAGAACGCCGCCAAGACCGCAAAGAAGGCTTTCAAGGACAACATCTCCCTGAAAGAGGCGTGCGTGGAGCTCGGCTTCCTCACAGAGGAGAAGTTCGACGAGGTCTTCCACCCCGAAGAGATGGTTTGATGCGCCCCGAAGGTCGCAAATAATAGTGAGTAATGAATAGTGAATAATTGAGGTGTCCGCTGACGCGGACGGAATTTGCAGGGGCGGCGTTCCGCCGCCCGAAAACAATGCGGTCGGTTGTATGAGCGGCACCGCAGTTAGTCGCCAGAAAGGATTTGCTATGGAAACATTTACATATTACCCCGGCTGTACCCTGCGTACAAAGGCGAAAGACCTTGACACTTATGCAAGAGCTTCCGCACAGGCGCTCGGTATCGCTCTCGAAGAGCCCGCCGACTGGCAGTGCTGCGGCGGCGCCTATACCACCGCCAAGGACGAGATAGCTACCAAGCTCTCGGCGGTGAGAGTGCTCAATTCCGCAAAGGAAGCGGGTCAGCCGCTCATCACGGTCTGTTCCGCGTGCCATAACGTCATAAAGCAGACCGAATACGATATTTCCCGCGACGAGGAAATGGCTTCCAAGGTCAACAATTACCTCGGGCTGCCCGAAGCCTACACGGGCGGGACTAAGGTCTACCACTACCTCGAAATGCTCCGCGATGTGGTCGGCTTCGATAAGCTGAAGGAGAAGGTCGTCAACCCCTTCACGGGCAGGAAGATCGCCGCTTACTACGGCTGCCTGCTCCTGCGACCCGCCAAGGCTCTCGCTATGGACGACCCCGAGAATCCCACCATTATCGAGGACTTCATCCGCGCGATTGGCGGTACTCCCGTCATTTACTCGCAGAGAAACGAGTGCTGCGGCGGCTACATCACCATGGAGGACAAGGCGCAGGCTCAGAAACGCAGCGGCGCTGTTATGGACTCCGCGAAGGATATGGGCGCGGAGATGGTCATCACTGCCTGTCCGCTCTGCCTGTACAACCTCAAAAAGAATTCGGGCTCTGATATGCCCGTGTACTACTTTACCGAGCTTCTCGCCGAGGCTCTCGGCTTAAAGGAGGCAAGCAATGAATAAGAACCTAAAGGAACAGGTGCTCCGTTCAAGCGGAGTGAATGTGCTCAAATGTATGCGCTGCGGTAAGTGCTCCGCGACCTGCCCCTCCTACGATGAGATGGAATACCACCCTCACCAGTTCGTATATATGGTGGAAAAGGGCGATATCGAGACGCTGATGAAGTCGGAGTCGATATACAAGTGCCTGACCTGCTTTGCGTGCGTGGAGAGATGTCCGCGCGGCGTTGAGCCCGCAAAGGTGGTCGAGGCTGTGCGTCTTGCGGCTGTCCGTCAGCAGGGCGGCAATCACCTTGAGCCCACCGATATCCCCGCTATGCTCGACGAGGACCTGCCTCAGCAGGCTATCGTTACTGCTATGCGTAAATACGCTAAGTAAGGAGGAGTCACTATGCAGAGAATAGGTGTATTTGTCTGTCACTGCGGTACCAATATCGCCGCTACGGTGGACGTCAAGGCTGTTGCGGAGGCTCTCGGTCATGAGCCGGGCGTTGTCATCGCTCAGGACTATCAGTATATGTGCTCCGAATCGGGTCAGGAGCTCGTCAAGAGCGCCATCAGGGAGCAGAAGCTCACAGGCGTTGTTATATGCTCGTGCTCGCCGAGAATGCACGAGAATACGTTCAGAAAGGCGGCGGCTTCCGCGGGGCTGAACCCGTACCTCGTTGAGGTCGCAAACATACGCGAGCAGTGCTCGTGGATCCACAAGGACATCGCTACCGCTACCGAGAAGGCTATTATCCTCGGTAAGGCGGCTGTTGCGAAGGTAGCGCTGAACACACCGCTCACCTCTATGGAGAGCCCCGTTGTCAAGCGTGCGCTCGTCATCGGCGGCGGTATCGCGGGCATACAGACTGCCCTCGACATCGCGGAGGCTGGCTTCGAGGTGGATATCGTCGAGAAGCAGCCCACTATCGGCGGCAAGATGGCTCAGATCGACAAGACCTTCCCGACACTCGACTGCGCCGCGTGCATACTCACGCCGAAAATGGTCGAGGCTTCGCAGAATGAGCGTATAACCATTCACTCGTTCAGCGAGGTAGAGGACGTGAAGGGCTTCGTCGGAAACTTCACCGTAAAGATAAAGAAGAAGGCTCGCTTCGTGGACGAGACGAAGTGTACGGGCTGCGGTCTGTGCACCGAGAAGTGCCCGATGAAGAAGGTGCCCAACGAGTTCAATATGGGGCTGGACAACCGCTCCGCTATATATATCCCGTTCGCGCAGGCTGTTCCGAAGGTCGCTACCATTGACCCGAACTACTGCATGATGCTCTCCAAGGGCAAGTGCGGTATCTGCTCGTCGGTGTGCTCCGCGGGAGCTATCGACTACAAGCAGCAGGATACTATCATTGAGCAGCAGTACGGCGCTATCGTCGTGGCTACGGGCTTCAACCCGATAAGCCTTGACAAGTACGACGAGTTCGCGTACAATCAGTGCCCCGATGTTGTGACGTCGCTGGAGCTCGAAAGACTGATGAATGCGGCAGGTCCGAACGGCGGTACTCTGCTGAGACCGTCAGATAAGACCCACCCGCATACCATCGTTTTCGTGCAGTGCGTAGGCTCGCGCTGTGACGACGAGAAGGGCAAGCCCTACTGCTCGAAGATATGCTGTATGTATACGGCTAAGCACGCTATGCTCATACGTGAAAAGTACCCCGATACCGAGGTCTATGTCTTCTACATCGACGTGCGTACTCCGGGTAAGAACTTCGACGAGTTCTACCGCCGCGCAGTTGAGCAGTACAATGTCCACTACATAAAGGGCATGGTCGGCAAGGTAACGCCCAGGTCCGACGGTAAAATTGACGTGCAGGCGTCCGACCTGCTCGCGAACGAGCAGCTCCATATCAATGCGGATATGGTAGT
>CAMHBN010000136.1 GCA_946183385.1 uncultured Ruminococcus sp. | reverse complement strand
GCAGGATATTCTCGTGCCACGGTGTACCCTTTTGCAGGAGAATGTAGTCGAACGACGAGCCGATTATCGGCTGGACCACCTGCTTTTCTGTCTCCTTAGAGATGCACAGTACCATCGGGTGGAAGATGAGGAGGTTATAATAACAATCGCGCAAATGCTCGGTGTATGAGGAGTGTATCCTGCGTGAGTTGACAAGCAGGCCTTCACCCGCCGCGACCTTCACCAGTCTGCCGTTAATGTTATATACAGCCTCGCCCTCGTTCGGGACGATGAGCTCGATGTCCTCGTGCCAGTGGGCGGGTACGGAGCCGTTCGGATAGGCGGAATACCGTCCCTTGAAGAAGCCGATGGGGATGTCGGTAAAGCTGTATCTTACCGTTTCGCTCCTGTCGCAGTTGAGCTCAAGCTCATAAGTCTTCCTCAGTTTCATATATACCACTTTCCTTTTTGTTATAGTTTTATGCAAGATTACGATTGACGCTTTGCGCGTATTGCATTATAATGATATCATACAAAAACGCATAAGTCAATTCTCACAGCTATTTTCAGACTGTCCCGCACTGCTCTCGGGAGGCTGTGCTGTAACAATATTGTAACTATAATAATGTGCGTTTTTTGTTGCTTTATCGCCGTTGGTGTGATATAATGTAAAAATACTTTCAATGAGGAGATGAAAAAATGGCACCCGTCATAGACATCAAAAACGTAACAAAGGAATTCAAAGTCCTCAATCGCCGTGAGGGTCTCGCAGGCAGTATCAAGGACCTCTTCTCGCGCGACTACAAGACAGTCAGAGCGGTCGATAACATCACGATGAGTATTGAGCAGGGCGAGATTGTAGGCTACCTCGGACCAAACGGCGCAGGCAAATCCACCACTATCAAAATGATGACGGGCGTTCTCGAGCCGACATCGGGAGAGATACTTGTAAACGGCAAGCTCCCGTACAAGAACAGGTCGAAGAATGCACAGAATATCGGCGTTGTATTCGGACAGCGCTCTCAGCTGTGGTGGGCTCTGCCTCTCGTGGAGTCGTTCAGGCTTCTGAAAGACATCTACCAGATAAGCGACGAGGATTACGACGGCATGATGAAGCTCTACCAGTCGCTCGTTGACATCGAGCCGCTCCTGCACAAGCCCGTGCGTCAGATGTCGCTCGGACAGCGCACGCTCAGCGATATACTCGCGGCGTTCCTGCACAATCCGAAGATAGTCTTCCTCGACGAGCCGACCATCGGTCTCGACGTCTCGATGAAGGCGAAGATTCGCACGCTGATACACGCGCTCAACAAGGAGAAGAACACAACTGTTATACTCACGACCCACGATATGGGCGATGTTGACGCGCTCTGCCGCAGGATAGTCATCATCGACAAGGGAAAGATGCTCTACGATAACGATATATCACACCTTAAGGGCTTCTTCGGCTCGTACCGCACGCTGAAAATCCGCGTGGGCGGCGACCTCAAAAAAGAGGCAGAGGTGATAGGGAAGGAGTTCCCGGCATTAAAGGTCGAGGCGGACGACGAGTGGATATCCATTCTCGTTGACGAGGATAAGATAACGGTAATGGAGGTGCTCACGAAGCTCCAGAAAATGCGCCGTGTACGCGATATGCAGCTTGAGGAGATATCCACCGAGGACGTTATCAAAAAGATATACGAGGAGGGAGTCGAATGAACCTGAAAAAATACCTCTCCCTCACACGAAACGGCATAATGGAGTCATTGCAGTTCCGTCTGTCGATGTTCATAGTGTTCGTCGGCAACCTGCTCTACCTCATAGTCGTGTACTTCCTGTGGAAGGCGATATATGCCTCATCGGGCGAGGAGGTCGTCAACGGCATGACCTTCTCGGATACGCTGATATACCTCGTTCTCGCGACAGCTCTCTTCAACTTTATGGAGATGTACACCGTATGGCAGATGGGCAGGGCGATACAGTCGGGAGCGATAGTGCTCACGCTGCTGAAGCCCATGGAGATACGGCGGTATATGTTCTGGGAGTACTCGGGCAACTTTGTTGTGAACTTCTTCGCAACTCTGCTCCCGACCTTCATCGTTGTCAGCGTAGTAACGCACGGAGCGATACCGCTCGGACTGAACCTGCTCTACTTCGTGATATCGGTGGTAATGGCGGTAATCATCAACTACAACATCGACTTCTTCGTCGGCACGATATGCCTGTACACCGAGTCTATATGGGGAATCAACATAATGAAGCAGGTCATCGTACTGCTCCTCTCGGGAGCAACTATCCCGATAGCCTTCTTTCCCGAAACGATACGCACTATCGTGTATTGGCTGCCCTTTCAGTCGATATACAACTCGCCGCTTACCCTTCTTCTCGGCAAGTCGTCGGATATAAAGGACGTCGGCATCGTTCTCGGCACTCAGCTCGTATGGGTAGCGGTGACTTATGCGATAAGCAAGCTCTTCTGGAAGATATCGCTTCCGCAGATAACGGTGAACGGAGGCTGATGGTATGAAAAGACGAGGACTTTTATTCTACGCGCGGCTCTACTGCAAGATACTCGCTCAGGACTTAAAGAGCAAGATGAGCTACCGCGCCGACTTCATCATATCGACCATCGGTATGGTATTCACCAACATTGCGGGCTTTGTGAGCTTCTGGATACTCTTCCGCAACTTCTCGACGATAAACGGCTGGGGCTACTATGAGATGCTGTTCCTGTACGGCTTCTCGCTGGTGGCGCTGACGCCCGCGCAGTGCTTCTTCGACAACAACTGGAGCTTGCGTATCTACGTGTATTCGGGCGATTTCATCAAGTACTGCTTCCGCCCGATAAACCTGTTCTTCTACTACCAGTCGGAGGTCTTTGACATCAAGGGTCTGGGACAGCTCGCCTTCGGTCTCGGCACGATAATCTACTCGTGGATAAAGCTGGGACTGGGCTTCACGCCGCTCATGCTCGTGAAGATGATAGTTTTCCTCACCACGGCTTCGCTGGTGATGATAGCCTTGCAGACAGCCGCCGCGGCTACCTGCTTCTGGATACAGAACTCGTTCTATGTGCTCGACCTCGCGTTCCGCTTCAAGGACTACGCGAAGTACCCGATAACGATATTCAGCTCTGTATTCCGCTTCATATTCACATTTATCATGCCTATCGCGTTCATCGCGTACTATCCGAGCCTTGTTATCCTCCGTCCGGACGAGGTGCCGCTGCTGTCGTGGCTCTCGCCTGTATTCGGCATCGTGTTCTTCTACGTTGCGTACAGGATATGGATGTACGGAGCGATGAAATACAACGGCACAGGCTCATAAAACGAGAAGTCATACTGAATTGAAGACTAAAAAAACTGTCGGTATTCATCGAAATACCGGCAGTTTCTTTTTTCTGAAATATCATAGTGTAACATTTACGCCGTTGAGTTTCAGCTTGAGCCACTCATACTTGCATATAACAGGCGACGGATCGTAATAGCTGCCTGTTGTGAGCTTATTGAGGACAAGGCAGCGCTGCGCCATGCAGTACGGCTGATTTGTACAGCCGTCGCATTCTTCGGGCTTTTTCCTGTTGAGGCAGTTTACCTCTTCGGAGATGTTTTCATCAACTCCGTCAACAATGTTTCCGATAGAATAAGACGGGTCGTTTGCCGTATACATACAGTGGTACAACAAGCCGTTTACTCCTATCTGGAATCCGTCAACACCGACTTCGCAGTCGCCCATCATTTTGACAGGTTCATCAATTATTGCAATGCGGATGTTTTTATCAGACCAGTTTTTCTGTCTGTATTCCCTGACCCTGACCGCTTCGTCATAGAGAAGTCTGAACTTTTCGTCGCTCCAGTCCTTATTGAAGACGTCGATACCGGGAACGATCGTTGTGAATCCCAGTGAAGCAGCAAACATAACGTTATCAAAGAAGTCTTCGGTGTTGTCGGGAGTTACGACCATTCTCAGACGGACATCGTTGTCCTTGAGCTCCATTATCTTTTTTATGTTTTCAATGATAAGGTCATAAGTTCCCTCGCCGCTGCGTGTGATCCTGTTTTTGTTGTGCGACTCTTTTGCACCGTCGAGACTTACGCTGACCTCATTGATGCGTTTGATAATTTCTTCGTCCATAACAGAACCGTTGGTAGTCATAGAGGTGAAATATGTTATCTCATCATCTGCTTCAAACTTATCGAGGAAGTACTTGATTATCTTTGTGTTAAGCATCGGCTCGCCGCCGTGAAAACCTATCCAGAGCGTTGTTTTGCCGCTCTTTTTTGCCTGATTTCTTATGTACTCGATCACTTTGTCCGCTGTTTCAATATCCATGAAATTTGAAGGCTTGTTTTCGGTCTCATAGCAGTATCTGCAATTGAAATTGCAGTATGATGTTGTCCAGATCGTGAATGAGAGAAATTCATTATCAACAACGTAGTTCTGTTTACTTAATCCCATAAAACTGCGAGCTCCTTTTTCTTTCTGTCACAATACTGCTGACATTTGGGATTATTCTTCTGAAGGTAGCAGTACTGGATACAGGTAACGCAGTGGAGCCTTACAGGACAGTCTGCGCATTTTTCACTCTTTGCGGGATGGATGTCGCAGAAGTTCTTGTATCCTTCAGACTTTTCGTACTCTTTCTTTTCAAAGAAATCCTTCAGGGAAGTGATATCCTTTACATTACCGAGCTTGAACTGATCCTTCTGAAGAGTGTTGCACGGGAAAATGTCACCGTTGCTTCCGATGGTAAATGTAGTAGTACAAGCGTTGCATGATATTCCTGCGGGCATAAGGTTTGAAGCAAAGCATTTTTTTCCTTCAAGAGGCTCGGGAACATAAGGTGCAAAATCCTCATCCTCTGTACAAGGCATAAGGTCGATATTCTGCTGACCTCTTCCAACGGAATCAAAATGCCTCAGTATCGGCTTGGCACCGACAGATTCGCACAGCTCGAGGAACCTTTCCACGTGGGGATTGTTCTGCTTTATCTTTGTCATAGACAGCGAGAATGAGTCCATACCGTTCGCTTTCAGAAGGTCTATGTTTTTCATTACTTTGTCAAAAACGCCCTTACCGCGCACGAATGCACACGTCTCTTCATCTACGCCGTCAAGGCTGAATGAAAAGTTCTCAAAGAGCGATATAAGCTTTTTGACATTGCCTTCATTGATAAGCAGTGAATTTGACATCAGCTGATATAGAGCTTCGATTTTTGATTTTGCGTATTCCATAAGCTCAAAGAAGTCGTCTCTTATCATTGGCTCGCCGCCTGTAAATGATATTGTGCCGACTTTCAGTTCTGAGAGTTTATCGAAGGTATCCTTCCACTCCTGAGTTGTAAGTTCGGTGTTTGAGCTGTTGGATTCGGAAATATGCTGTGCATCCGCGCAGCAATGGATACATCTGAGATTACACCTGTTTGTCAGTGAGCAGCTGATCTCGTATTCGTATTCCTCAGGCTCTTCAACAAGGATCTCTTTCTCGTTCATGCTTGCAAGTATGGTCTCGAAATACTTCATGTCATCCTTGTCCTCGAACCAGCTGAGGCACTCTTCGACTGATACTTTCTTGGAAATAAAAGTATCAAGGATCTCAAAGCATTCTTTTGTAAGCTTAAAGGTCTGACCGTTTTCGGTATTTGCAATTATAACCTTGTCCTGATATTCGCTTTTTGCAAAAGAACGGCAATACATTAATGTTTTTTGCTTATCCATAATATTATTCATCGCTTTCATTTTTGTTTATGACGTTTTCAAATAAGAGATATGAATACTCCAGATTTCTCAGGTCATCCACATCAATCGGTTTCTGAAATACATATTCCATATATCTCAGGAACTCTTCTATATTATACCACAGA
>CAMHBN010000135.1 GCA_946183385.1 uncultured Ruminococcus sp. | reverse complement strand
AACCCCAACTCCAACGTCCTCGACATCGAGGCAGTGGCTGAGATAGCCCACAGACACGGTATCCCGCTCATCGTGGACAACACCTTCGCTACGCCCTTCCTGCTCAGACCTATCGAGCACGGCGCTGATGTGGTGGTACACTCCGCAACGAAGTTCATCGGCGGACACGGTACAGTAATGGGCGGCGTCATCATTGACGCAGGCAAGTTCGACTGGGCACAGAACGACAAGTTCCCGGGTCTGTCGAAGCCGAACCCGTCCTACCACGGCGTAGTATTTACCGAGGCTTGCGGCAATCTCGCGTACATCCTCAAGATACGCACCACCCTCATGAGAGATCAGGGAGCAGCAATATCGCCTTTCAACTCCTTCCTCCTTTTACAGGGACTTGAGACGCTTTCCCTTCGCCTCGAGCGCCACACAGAGAATGCACTCAAGGTAGTTGACTTTCTCAAGAACCACCCAGACGTTGAGAAGGTAAACCACCCGTCTCTCGCAACAGGCAGGGCTAAGGAGCTCTACGACCGCTACTTCCCGAACGGAGCAGCTTCCATATTCACGTTCGAGATAAAGGGCGGCGCTGACAGAGCCAGGAAGTTCACCGAGAGCCTTAAGCTCTTCTCGCTCCTCGCTAACGTAGCGGACGTAAAGTCCCTCGTTATCCACCCCGCTTCTACCACTCACTCGCAGATGACAGAGGACGAGCTCCTGTTCTCGGGCATCAAGCCTACCACAGTGAGACTGTCCATCGGTACAGAGCACATCGACGACATAATCGCCGATCTGAAGCAGGGCTTCGAGGCTGTAAAATAAGGGTAAATATAATTTTGACTGATAACAGATTATTAAAGACTTATATACCATAAAATATTGCATTTGCGGATAAGTAGTGATATAATAGGGAAGCCAAGGTAAAATTGGCTTCCCGTAATTTTTAAAGAGGTGTTTAAAATGAATAACAACAACAGGGATAAGCTCAGGACACTGACACTTGCGGCTCTTTTCACGGCTCTGACAACGGTAGCGACCCTGCTCATACACATTCCCACTCCGACAAAGGGCTACGTCAACCTCGGAGACAGTATCGTCAATATCGCAGCGTGGGTGCTCGGACCTGCTTATGGCGCAGCAGCCGCGGGAATCGGCTCTGCACTCGCTGACCTCATCAGCGGCTACGTGGTATATGCTCCCGCAACTCTCGTGATAAAGGCGGCAATGGCTGTTGCTTCATTCTACGTTCTCAGAGCTGCGGCAAAGCACTCTGGCTCGCTCGTTTCGAGGATAGCGGCGGCTTCTGCGGCTGAGGTCGTGATGATAGTCGGCTATGCGCTGTACGAGGCTGCTCTCTACCACTCGTTCGCGACGGCATTCCTCGGAGTTCCCGCAAATGCGGTACAGGGCGCTATCGGAGCGGCTATATCCGTAGCGGTATACGAGCTTGTCATCAAGCGCATTCCGGGAGTCGTAAAGAAGTAAGGAGAAACTTATGCGTGAGGAATTTATCCGCACAGAAATGATATTCGGTGAAACGGCTATGAAGAAGCTTGCGGCTTCGAGAGTAGCCGTTTTCGGCGTTGGTGGAGTTGGCGGACACGTCGTTGAGGCGCTCGCACGCTCGGGGATAGGCGCTCTCGACCTCATCGACAACGACAGAGTAGCTCCGAGCAATCTGAACCGTCAGATAGTCGCCACACAGAGCACTATCGGACAGTTCAAGACCGAAGCCGCAGAGAGGCGTATCCACGACATTTCTCCCGACTGCGAAGTACGGACGTACAACACGTTCTTTATGCCTGATACGGCGGACGAGTTCGATTTCACGCAGTACGACTACGTAGTTGATGCGATAGACACGGTCACTGGCAAAATCGAGATAATTATGCGCGCCAAGGCAGCGGGAGTCCCCGTGATAAGCAGTATGGGCGCGGGAAATAAGGTCGACCCGACGGCGTTCGATGTCGCGGATATCTACAAGACGTCGGTTTGCCCGCTTGCGAGAGTTATGCGCCGCGAGATGAAAAAGCGCGGTGTTAAGGCGCTGAAAGTGGTCTATTCGAAGGAGGAGGCTCTTACTCCGATAGCGGGACTGTGTACTGACGGCGGCTCGCGCAGGAGCACTCCGGGCTCGAATGCGTTTGTGCCGTCGGTGGCGGGGCTAATCATCGCAGGCGAGGTAATCAAGGAACTTACAGGTTTCAGCAGAAAATGAAAAAGCTCTGAGGGGATACCTCAGAGCTTTTTGTTGTTTGCGTCAGTGCCGAACTTTCGTCTCAGCTGCATCTCGGTGTGTATTACTGCAACAGCGACAGCGGAAATGTGAAGTATAAGTATGGCTGTCTGTACGATATATGCTTCGGGAGCAATTATCAGCGCGGCGAGCGTCAGGACAAAGCAGACAGCTCCGATGATGAGCCATGCAAATCCGCAGCTCCGATTCGCGAAGCACCATGTCTCCTCGCTCGACATCGAGCGCTTTGTTCTGAAGCCGATGGTGAAGTCCGCGTGGGATCTTGCGTATTTTATCATTATTATCCCGCCGAGCACTATCGAGAGCGAGGATATAATATTGACGATAATAACTATCATAGGTCATTCCTCCTGTCTGACACATATTATACATCACGCGTGAGGCTTTGTCAAGATAAAGAACATTCAGGAAATTAACACTTGCATTTTTTTCCAATGTGGTATATAATAAGTGAAGTATACTTTAAGGAGAATCGACTGAATGGTTTACAATAATATTATCGAGGCTATGGGACATACCCCCATGATAAGGCTCAATCGTATGAACAAGCCCGACAGCGCCGAGGTGCTCGTCAAGTTCGAGGGACTGAACGTGGGCGGCTCTATCAAGACCCGCACCGCTTACAATATGATACTCCACGCAGAGCAGGAGGGCAAAATAAACAAGGACACGATAATCGTCGAGCCCACGAGCGGCAATCAAGGCATCGGTCTTGCCCTCGTAGGAGCTGTACGCGGCTACAAAACGGTAATTATCATGCCCGACTCCGTCAGTGAGGAGCGGCGGAAGCTCGTCCGCCACTACGGCGCGGAGGTCATACTCATCCACGATGACGGCGACATCGGACGCTGCATACAGGAGTGCCTTGATACCGCCCTGAGAATGGCTGAGGAGAACAAGAACGTCTTTGTTCCGCAGCAGTTCGCGAACGTCAACAACATCTACGCCCACAAGTACCACACGGCGCTCGAGATACTTGAGCAGACCGCGGGCAGGATAGACGGCTTCTGCTCGGGAATAGGCACGGGCGGAACTATCACGGGCATAGGCGAGACGCTGAAATCGCAGTACCCCGATATGCTTATATGGGCGGTCGAGCCCGAGAATGCAGCTATTCTTGCGGGCGGAAACATCGGTACGCATTTGCAGATGGGCATAGGCGACGGCATAATCCCAGATATCCTCAATCAGAACATCTATGACGACATCTACATCGTCACCGACGATGAGGCTATACAGACCGCGAAAGACCTCGCCGCAAAGGAAGGCATAATGTGCGGTATATCGAGCGGAACTAACGTTGCTGCGGCGCTGAAAATGGCTGAAAAGCTCGGCAGGGGCAAGACTGTCGTGACTATCCTTCCCGACACCGCGGAAAGGTATTTTTCAACTCCGCTTTTTGATGAATGATAACATAATCGCTCACAGAAAGGAGCACCCTATGGAACAGCTTGAAAATATGGAGAAAATTAATTCGCTTCAAATGGAATTGGGATATTATTTAGTGAGTATCATGCCTGTTCCGTGGTCGAAAATCTGTTTTTATGCAAGGGCTGCACGCGGGTTTTCGTCAATATACTACGGGTTCATTGAAAAAGAAACAGGTGTGATCAGTGCAATGGATTTCTTCTGGAACCGTTATGATTCCTATCCCGTGAAGAAATGGGATGCAGTAAAACAACTTAATAAACTTGTAGCAGATATTTACAATGCGTATCTTGAACAGTTCGGTGAGGAGAAAATCTGGCGTCTGATGTTCTATACCATTGAATCTGACGGCAAAGTCCGTATTAATCTTGAATATAAGAATTTATCGGGAAATTCACTTGAACAGCACGATGAAGTATACAGAAGATTATTTGGTACGGAGTATGAATACTACTGGACGAAATATCCCTCAACTGAAATAGGACAAGAATAATGAAACAGGGCAGACGGTTTTATGTGTTCTGTGCAGGAAAGGCTTAACGAATAAACTAAAGGCTCACGGGAATTCCGTGAGCCTTTAGTTTTTACTTCGTTACGGGAAGTGTTTCTATTTCGCCTGCGTCGTATTTCTGAATCGCGAGAGCGTCAGCCGCGGTGACACCGTCGCCTCCGCCCGCAACATCGGCGTTCTTCGAGCCCTGCGGCTTGAGTGCGTACTTGTCCTTGCTTGCGATGGACTGGAGTATGGCAACTGCGTCAGCGACTGTTACCTTCTTGTCGAGGTTAGCGTCGCCCGCGAGGTACTCGCCGTCTGCTGCGGCAGTTGTTGTCTTCTTTGTTGTTGTGACTGTTGTGGCCTTTGTCGTAGTCGTCGAGGACGAGGACTTGCCCGTTGTGGTGGATGAAGTTTCCTTTCCTTCGGGCTTGGAGCCGTCGGGCTCAACACCGCCTACGAGCACGCCGTCGTCGTAAATGCATATTCTTTCGGTGCGCTCCTCGGGCGGATCGTCAACAGCGAAGAAGTCGGTGTCCTTACCCATTTTCAGCTCGCCGTAGCTGTAGTCGTTCGACGGGTCGAACTTATAGAATACGTATTCGTTTGTCTTGCTGTCTGTGTAGCCCTTGCCGAAGAAGCCTATGCTGAACTGGTACTTCTTGCCCGAGTTCGCGATAACGTAGTCCTCCCAGCTTACCTCGACATAATATGTATCGTCCATCTTGTCATACTTGATAGGACCGGCGATAACGCCGTCGGCTCCGACAGCGCCGTCCTCGGTGCTCGACTGGTCGTAGAGCTCCTTTGCCTCGTAGAGCTCGGGCTTGCCGTTCTCGGAAACGTTGAAGAAGTATCTTACCGACATCTTCTTGGAAGGCTTGGATTCGCCTGAAAGCACCTTGAATGAAACGTTTGTAGAGCCTGTGCCGTCGTTGTTCAGTACGTCATAAGCGATAGCCTCTACCCAGTAGCCGCTTCCGCCGTTTCCGCCTGTACCGCCGCCGTAAATGCGCTTCTCGTCCTCAGGCGGGAAGTTGGGAGTTACAGCCATATCGTCAGTGCCGTAGAGAGCGTATATACCTGCTGCCGCTCCGGGGAGGCAGGCGTTGTAGTCGATGGTTACCTCGTTTTCTGTCCAGTCCTTGGTAGCGTCGTCGTGGCTGTCAGAGCCGTCGGGACCGCCTGCAAGAGCGCCCCAGAGGATGTGCTTCTGCTCGCGCGGGTCCTCAGCCATGAGAAGTCCCGAAGCCGCACGGTGGTGGGGGTTCTTTACGGAATTATCGTTATAGCCCACGATGAAGCATCTTGAGCCGTGAGTGCCGTTCTTTCCTGCGAGGACGGAGTATTCAGCCTCTTCCTTGAAGGTGATGTCGTTGTCGCCGAGGATGTAATCCATCTGCTTCTTAGCCCAGTCGCTCCACTCGGAAGCCTTGCCGTTGTTTTTGTACTTATCGTACATGAGGCAGACGAACTGCATAGCTGTGTTATAGCGGCAGCTTCCCCATGTATCGAGCCATGCGAAGCCCTGAGGAGTCTCGTCCTGCTTCCATGTTCTGAGGCACTTGCCCACGCAGTCGTCGTCCCAGAAGTCGTCGAAAACGTATTTGTTCTTGCCCTGAGCGTCTCTTATCTTCTGTACGAGGTCGAGCTCGGGGT
>CAMHBN010000134.1 GCA_946183385.1 uncultured Ruminococcus sp. | reverse complement strand
AAATAAGCTTTTGCATTTTTATACTGTCGGTTATTGCTTTTTCCGATAAAATCTGATATAATCATAATACAGCTTCTCACCGCATTCGGCGGATTAATTTGAAAGGAGGTCTGCGGCTTGATAGCGACTTATTACGGCGTGCTTTTTCTGTTGTCTGTAATTCTGCTTACGGTTTATGTCTATATGTGGCACAAGCACTTCGATGTCACGCTGACTATGATATTCACGTTCGTCTCTATTGCCTGCCTCGGCTACATCATGTACTCGCGCTCGGAAACTATCGGTGAGGCTATACTCGCGAATAAGATGATCTATCTCGGGGCGACTTTCCTGCAATACTTCATCATGCTCAGCATAATGAATATGTGTGAGATAAAGCTCAACAAGTGGGTCAAGGACGGACTCTTTATATGCAGTCTCCTGCTGTACGGCTCAGTGCTCACGATAGGCTATACGACGATGTTCTACAAGAGCATGGAGTTCACGATAACGGACGGTAATCCCGTTCTTTCCCGCGAATACGGCTTTATGCACACCGTATACCTCATTATCACCGTGCTCTACTTCATAATAAGCCTTGTTGCAATTATCTACAGCTTCTTCAAGAAGAAACAAGTCCCGCGCAGTATAATCTATCTGCTGTTTATCCCTTATGTTCTGTCGATACTCGGTTACTTCATAGGCAAATCGTTTATCCACACTATCGAGATAACCCCTGTTGCCTACATCATTGCAGAGGCTGTGTACCTCCTTATCTCATACCGTCTGTGTCTATACGACATCGACGATACGGTCGTTGATTCGCTCGTTCAGAACGGCGGGACAGGCTTCATCGCCTTCGACCTAAAACAGCGCTATATCGGCAGTAATGAGACAGCGAAGAAAGTGCTCCCCGTGCTCGGAGAGCTTTACGTTGACGAGAAGATCAACAACAAGAAGGCAGATGACGTACTGAGTTGGCTGACGGCATTCACCAAGAATGAGTATCAGCACGAGTTCCTCTATGAGCTCCACGACGAAAAGGACGGCGAAAAGATATATATCGCGAACGTGAGCTATCTGTACGACGGTCTGAAAAAGCGCGGATACATGGTCACTCTGACCGATGATACGCAGAACAGGAAGTACATTCAGCTCCTCGACCACTATAACGAGGACCTGCAGAACGAGGTCGATGAAAAGACCCGTCACATCGTCGAGATGCACGACAACCTCATAATGAGCCTTGCAGCTATGGTCGAGAGCCGTGACAACTCCACGGGCGGTCACATCAAGCGCACAAGCGTGGGTGTACGCATACTCATAGACGAGATACAGAAAAGCGGTGATATGAAGCTCTCCGACGAGTTCTGCCGCAACATCATCAAAGCCGCGCCTATGCACGACCTCGGCAAAATTGCCGTTGACGACGCTGTGCTCCGTAAGCCCGGACGCTTCACTCCCGAGGAATTCGAAAAGATGAAGCACCACTCCGCGGAGGGTGCACGCGTTATCCACGAGATATTGCTGAAAACGGACGATGAATCCTTCAGGCACATAGCCGAAAATGTCGCTCACTACCACCACGAGAGATGGGACGGCTCGGGCTATCCCGACAGGCTAAAGGGCGAGGATATTCCGATAGAGGCGCGCATTATGGCTATCGCCGACGTATATGACGCTCTCGTAAGCAAGCGCGTCTACAAGGACAGTATGTCCTTCGAGAAGGCGGACGAAATAATCACCGAGGGCATGGGCTCGCAATTCGACCCGAGCCTTGAACCTTATTACAAGAGTGCACGCCCGCGGCTCGAGGAATACTACAACAGCATTGAACACTAAAAAATCGGTTTGGCAGAAGCCAAGCCGATTTTTATGTATACGTATCAATTATGCTTATCGTCAGGTCGTAGCGCGTGGTATCGCTCGAACAGCCCGAAACAAGCGTAATATAGGTCTTGCCGTTTTTGTTGAAAGCCGCAACGAGACAGGTGCCTGCGTCTGCGGTAGTGCCCGTCTTTATACCGAATGCGTCGGGGCGGTAGTACTTGCTCGATGTGTCAAGAAGGTAGTTCGTGTTCTTCCAGTTGAATACCTCTCCCGAAGAAATAGTGACGTTCTTCTTTGCAGTACCCGTTATCTCGCGTATCTGCGGCACAGTCAGGCTATACCTCGCAAGACGGAGCATATCTGCGGCGGTCGTGTACTGACCGTCGGCATCGTAGCCGTCGGGGTTAACAAAGCAGCTCTCACGCATATTCAGCTCCGCCGCAAAGTCGTTCATCAGCCTGCAAAAATACGTAACTGCTTCGGTGTCGGATATATCGCGCCCCGCAAGCGTCCGCGCGGTGTTGACTGCGGCTGTGTACGCGGCGTCGTTTCCCGAATTGAGGAGCATACCCGTCAGCAGGTCGTAAACGGTCAGCCTGTTTCCCTTTGCGAGATAGCAGACGCTCGAATATGGCTGAACGAGGTCCTGCTCCGAGCCGACTGTAATAACTGCGTCCATATCCATATACCTCAGCACAACAGCCGCCGTAAGGAGCTTCGTAAAGCTCGCAGGCGAAATGCGCTTGTGTATGTTGTGATATGAAATGAGCCGTTCGTCGTCAAGGTTGTACAGCAGATAAGTGCTGCTCCTGTAATAGGTGTTATACTCAGGTGAGGACGTGCTCTTGTCGATGATGTAATCGGCGAAAGGTTCGTAAACATCCGTCGAAATGAACGAGTAATACGCAAGTATTGATGAGGCATCGCTTGCGTCGACAAAGCCGTCCCTGTTCACATCAGCAGCTTTGCGCTTTGTATCCGTAAGAGCAAGCTCCACGCCCGACGATGCCTGAGAGTAGCTTATGAGCACGTCAGACGCGTCAACTGCGTTCACATAGCCGTCTGAGTTAATGTCTCCGAGACTGTATCCCTCAGCATAAGCTGATATGGTGGGAGACAGTCCGAGCACAAGCAGCAGACACGATATAAGACAAAGGAGTTTTTGCAGGATATCACGTGTTCTTATCAACATTGTGGAACTTCTTGAGGTTGCCTATCTTCTCGTTGCGCTCGTCAAGCACCTTCTCCACGTCAGACCACTCAAGTCCCTGATTCGCACAGAGCACCATTACGTGATAAAGCAGGTCGTTTATCTCGTTCATGAGCTCATCGTTGTCGCCGTTCTTGGCAGCGATAACGGTCTCGGTAGCCTCCTCGCCGACCTTCTTGCATATTTTGTCAACGCCCTTGTCGAAGAGGTAGCAGGTGTAGGAATTCTCGGCAGCAGTGCCGTTCTCGTACTGCTTCTTTCTCTCCTTGATGACCTCAAATATTTCCTCGTATACTGTCATTTTTCATTCCTCCGTATTGTATATCTCATTGAAGAAGCAGCTGTAGCTTCCCGTGTGGCAGGCAGCTCCCGTCTGCTCGACGTTAACGAGCAGGGTGTCGTTGTCGCAGTCGCCGTAAATGGATACGACCTTCTGGACGTGTCCGCTCGTTGCGCCCTTGTTCCAGTACTCCTGACGAGACCTGCTCCAGAACCATGTATAACCCGTTTCAAGGGTCTTTTTAAGGCTCTCCTTGTTCATGTACGCGAGCATGAGTACCGTCTTCGTGTTGACCTCGTAGCATATCGCGGGGATAAGCTCGCCCTTGGCGAAGAACTTGTCGAGGTCGTTTATGTCTATCTTTATCATTGCATAACTCCTTTGCGAGCTTTCGCTCACATATATAGTCAGATTTTGGCGCGGTGATATTTCACTGCGGTATCAGTAATCTATCCACCATTCGGGAGTTATCTCCCCGAGAGTTATCACCGTGCCCTTGCTGTAGTCGAGCATTATCTCGATGTCCTTGTAGCTCTTGGGCATGAGCTGCACCATGAGCTCACGGCAGGCTCCGCACGGTGCTCCCTTGCCTTCAACAGGAGGGATACAGAGCACTCTCGCTATTTCGTTCTCGCCGTTGGTTATCATATTGAAAATGGCGTTGCGCTCGGCACAGATACCGAGGGTCGAGCAGGTGTCGATACACACTCCCGTGTATATCTTGCCGGACTTGCTCAGCACAGCCGCAGAGACCTCTCCCGCCGAAACGAACTCCGATATCCGACGCGGTTTCAGCACAGCCTTCGCCGCCGCATACATCTCTTCCCATATCTTATCCATAATTACCTCACAATAACGCCCTTGCCGCGGCAGTAGTCCTTGACCTCGCCGACGGTAAGCTCCTTGAAGTGGAAAAGTGAAGCAGCAAGAGCAGCGGTAGCTCCCGTCTTCTCGAATACCTCGTAGAAATCGTTTATCTTGCCCGCTCCGCCGCTCGCAATGACAGGAATTGAGCAGTTGTCGCAGACGGCTCTCAGCATGGGGATATCAAAGCCCTCCTTTGTGCCGTCGGCGTCAATGGAGTTGAGGCATATCTCGCCCGCTCCGAGCTTTTCTATCGTGTGAACCCAGTCGATGAGGTCGATGCCCATATCGACTCTGCCGCCGTTTATATAGACCGTCCACTTGTTGTCGGCTATCTTCTTTGCGTCGATACCAACGCATATACACTGACTGCCGAAGATGTCAGCGCCGTCCTTGACGAGCTGCGGATTCTGCACAGCCTGTGAATTCACCGAGACCTTGTCAGCTCCCGCACGCAAAGCCTCGCGGATATCGTCAACGGTCTTGATACCGCCGCCGACTGTCAGCGGAACGAACACCTTCTTTGCAGTCTCGCGGACAACGTCGAGGAAGACTCCCCTGCCCTCATAAGAAGCTGTTATATCGTAGAAAACTATCTCGTCCGCGCCCTGCTTGTTGTACTCCTCGGCACACTCGACGGGGTCGCCGACATCGCGCACGCCCTCAAAATTCACACCCTTTACGACCTTGCCGTTGCGCACGTCAAGGCACGGGATTATTCTTTTTGCAAGCATTTATTTCACCTCCGCGTACTTTATAGCCTCTCGCAGGTCGAGAGTGCCCTTGTATATGGACTTTCCGCAGATAGTGCCGTAAAGTCCCATTTCCTTGCATTCGATGATATCGTCCATAGTGTGGACTCCGCCGCTCGCCACGATATTGGCTCTGTCCTCGGTGGCGTCCGCGAGCTTTTTCAGCTGTTCGCGGTTCACGCCCGAGAGCGTGCCGTCCTTCGATATATCGGTGAAAATGAAGTATCTCACGCCCGCGTCTATCATCTTGTTCGCGAGGTCGATATAGTGGACATCGGAGCTTTCGAGCCAGCCCTCGGTCGCGACCATTTCATTCATCGCGTCGATCCCTACGACCACCTTTTCGCTGCCGAATTTCTCGACCGCGTCGCATACGAGCTTGGGATCTTTCAGTGCCACAGAGCCGAGTATAACGCGTGTGATACCCATTTCGAGGTACTCGCGGATAGTCTCCAGGCTCCTGATTCCACCGCCGAGCTCTACCTTGAGGTCTGTCTTCTCGGCTACGTCAGTGTATATCTTCGTGTTGACGGGTCTGCCCTCTTTTGCGCCGTCGAGGTCTACCATGTGTATCCATTCAGCGCCTGCCGCCTCGAAGCTCCTTGCAGTTTCAAGGTAGTCGGAGGCTACCTTCTCAACGGTCGAGAAATCGCCCTTGAACAGGCGCACGCAGTTGCCGTCCTTTATATCAATTGCAGGAAAAATAATCATTGTTTCTCCTCACTTTCCAAGCTCCGCAAACAGCGGTTCGAGGTATTTTTTGTCCGTCCAGTCGCACTTTTTGTCCTTCGCTTCGAGGAAAGGCTTCTCCCAAGCCTTTATCGCGGACGGGTCTTTCTTATCGAGCATTTTCACGTACATCTTGCACATTGCCTTGTCCGTGAAGTTCATTCCCTCCAAGTCCCACATTCCCTGA
>CAMHBN010000133.1 GCA_946183385.1 uncultured Ruminococcus sp. | reverse complement strand
CCGCCGCGGGAGGTCCCGCGAGGAGAGTATCATCAGCGGCGTTGTAATACGCGAAAACAGGCTCGCCGTACTTCGCCGTCGCCGTCGGGACGGACGGCGGTTCGCCGACCTTCCAGTTCGATATCTTCAGTGGTGAAGTCCACTCGTTTTCCTTCTTCGCAGGCTCTACCTTAAAGCTCACAGGCTCGGAAACGAGCTCATCGTATTCCTCTGTGCCTGCCACAGTCGCGATGACGTAGTAGCTGCCCGCCGCCGCGGGAGCTCCCGCAAGGAGAGTATCGTCAGCGGCGTTGTAATACGCGAAAACGGGCTCGCCGTACTTCGCAGTCGCAGTCGGGACAGACGGAGCTTCGCCGACCTTCCAGTCGGATATCTTCAGCGGTGAAGTCCACGAATTCTCCTTAAAGGTCGGAGCTCCCGCAACCTCTATTACCTTCGCCTCGAGCGTGCTGAGGTCGAGCGGGTAATACTCCTCGGGAGTCGTCAGGACTTCATTGCGGTTGCGGCGCTTGGAGTCAAGCCCGTACCAGAGCTTGCCGCCCTTGCTGTACAGACCATAGATGCGGTATGAAGCCTCCTCGGCGGCTGTGATATGGTGAAGCTCGATGTACTGCCCGTTGTGGTAGGAATAAACGGCTTTGGGAGCCGAGAAATAGAGGATATCGTTCACCACCACGGGAACGCAGTAGCTGTCGCCCCATGAATAGCCGGGCTTATCGGGAACATCCCACTCTGACATCGAATAGTTGAGGGGCTCGGTCAGAGGAGCGCTTGTCGCAGTGTGTGTTGCTCCGTTGTAGCTGTAGAGCGTGAACTGCACATCAACGCCATTGCCCGTCAGCGCGAGCCACTTGTTCTGATAGCGCTGTATCGGCTTTGCGTTATTTCTCCAGAAAGCCGTGCTGAATGTCGTCGGGACAGCCGCGCTGTACATATCATTCTTGAAGCTGTCGACCCAGTCGGTCGAATCATGCTTGGTGGACGAATTCACGAGCTCGTCCCTCGTTGTAAGGAAGTTTTCGTGCTTGACAAAGCCCTTGTATCCGTAGTAGAGGTCGTCCCACGTGGCATCGGCAAAGTACCAGTCGCCGTCTATCCTTACGGCATTCCACGCGTGCCCGAGCTCGATACTGGTGACGAGCTTTGCAGGGACTCCGACTTTATTGAGGAGCATGGCGTACAGATTCGAGTAGCCCTCGCATACAGCCATGCCGTTTTTCAGCATACCGTAAGCCGAATACTGCTCGCCGTCCGCACGCGTCACCTGCCCGAAGTATGCGGGATAGTCATAGTCAAAATTCGCGGTGATGTATTCGTGGAAGTAAAGCGCCTTTTCCTCATCCGACCAGCTCGGCTTGACGGGAGCGGCTATATCGTCGAGCATAGCCTTGTACTCGGCGTATTTCGCATCATACTCGCTGTCCTCGAAGCGGTAGCTTATGAGTATGGAATCCGTCGAAGGGCTCCACGAAACGCCCGTATCCGCGGCTCCGATGCCGACCTCATTGCAGCACATAACATAGCGGAATATCGAGATGAACGCATCCTTGTTCGAGGAATTGAGGTCGAGTCCGTACGGAGCATACTCCGCCGCGGGCTTGTGCAGGGCAATAGCGGTATAGGTCGCCTCCGCGACCTTTTGGCTCTCCTCAGCCGTCAGACTGCCCACAGCTCCGATATACGAAAAGTCGGGGACATCGGGAGGGTCGGCGGCTCTTGTCACGGCAGGGAGCGCAGGAAGCTCCATAACAGCCAGACACGCAGCAACTGCCCCCGCAGTCAATTTTTTCAGTTTTTTTGTCATTTCCATAATTTTCACCCTTTCAGCACGCGGAACGTTACACGGCATTTTTGCCATATTTTCGTCCCGATACAAGTACCTGACTGTATCATAGCACAAAATTGCTTTTCCCGTCAATCGGCATACTGCATTAATATTTAGTATAGTATATAGTCATTATCACAAATTATAGGACTTATCCCGCGATTTTTCGCCGTGAGCACTAAATATAGTGATTAGTCAAATGATAAACAAAGTACATTTTCTCCACCATTTTTGCAAATTTTGGGTTGCGGGGAAGTGTAAATAAAGGTATAATTTACAGTGAGGTATTGTGGGATAAAAATAGGCATTATTACTCCCGCACCATCTGATAAAAATATACAAGGAGTTGATTCATTATGAAGCTGACAAGAACCGTTTCCGCTGCAGTTTCAGCGGTAATGTTCCTTACCTCTTCCGTTGTCGCAGCACCCGTTTTCGCAGCTGATTCAGGCGAGATGCGCGATATGTCAACGCTTGAGATCGTCGAGGACATGGGAATTGGTATCAATCTCGGCAACACGATGGAAGCCACAGGGGGACTTGGTGCGACTGCATCAGTTACACAGTACGAAACGTCATGGGGCAGCCCTGAGATCACAAAGAAGATCATTCAGGGATATGCAGACGAAGGATTCGGAGTTCTGAGAATCCCCGTTGCGTGGTCTAACCGTATGAAGGACGATGGTACCTACACCATCGACGCAGACCTTATGAAGAGAGTTACTCAGATAGTTGACTGGACACTTGATTCCGGTATGTATGCTATCGTAAACCTCCACTGGGACGGAGGCTGGCTTGAAAAGCTTCCGACAAATGAAGATGAGTGCATGAAAAAGTACACACGCATCTGGGAGCAGGTCAGCGAGAACTTCAAGGATTACGGCGACCACCTCATGTTCGAGGCTCAGAACGAAGAGCTCGGCTGGCAGTCCGTATGGAACCAGTACTCAAACTCAGGTGATAAGGAAAAGTCCTACGGACTTGTTAACAAGGTAAATAAGAAGTTCATCGACACAGTAAGAGCAACAGGCTCGAATAACTCGTACCGCCACCTTCTCATTTCAGGCTACATCACTGACCTTAATCTTACGTGCGATCCGCTGTTCGAGATCCCCTACGATCCCGTAAACAGACTCGCAGTTTCGGTACACTACTACATCCCCTCCACATTTGCTATCCTCGAGGAGGACGCAGACTGGGGAAAATGTGCTTCTACATGGGGAACAAACGCTGAAAAGCAGGAGCTCACCAAGAACCTCGACCTCGTTAAGTCGACCTTCTATGATCAGGGCGTGCCCGTAATCATCGGCGAGTACGGCTGTCCCACAAAGAACAAGGACGAAAGCTCTGTACGCGACTACCTCACGTCCGTATGCAGCGAGGCCTGCAAGCGCAACCTCTGCCCTGTTCTCTGGGATACTCCCGTAGGCAGCCACTACGACAGAAGCACCTGCAAGCTCAAGGATTCTCAGCTCAAGGCTAACTTCGCCAAGATCAAGGCTGAGAACTTCTCAGCAAACGGCAGCAACTCCGATCCCGAGCCTTCGGGCGGCGGCACCGTTTACTTCAACGACACCTTCGAGTCCGGCGTTTCAGGCTGGACAGGCAGAGGCGCTGCTACAGTCACCTCTTCCTCCGACAAGGCTTTCGAGGGCAGCAAGTCCATCTACGTTGACGGCAGAACCAATGCCTGGAACGGCGGCGCAAAGTCGCTCGGAAGCGACTTCGTTGCAGGTCAGTCCTACAGCTTCAGCGCTAACGTTTTCTACGACAGCGGCGACGCGCAGGATACTTTCTTCCTCAAGATACAGTACAAGGACGCAAGCGGTACCACAAGCTATGACGGTATCGCAGAGGCTACCACAATGAAGGGTACATGGGTACAGCTCGCAAACACGAACTACCAGATACCCGCAGGCGCTACTGATATCACTCTCTACGTTGAGACTGAGGACAGTACCACTCCCTTCTATATCGACGACGTTACAGGTGCTTCCGCAGGCACAGTCATCAAGGGCTCAGGCGGAACAAAGAGCCTTCAGTACGGCGACCTCAACTACGACGGCAGGATCGACATCTTCGACGTTGTCCTCATGCGTAAGGCTGTTCTCGGCAAGCTTACAGACGAGATGGCTCTCACTGCTGCCGACATCGACGGCGATAACGATGTAAATGTTACAGACCTCGTACTTGTATACGAATACGTTATGGGCAAGATCAAACAATTCCCTGACCGTCCCGAGCCTCCCGAGCCGCCCAAGCCCGAGAAGAACAAGTGGGACGATTACAAGGAAACTGCTTCTTCGCAGTACATCGACTTCTACAAGAGCTCGATCAACAATATGGGCAACACCTACCGCCTCGCCAAGAAGCTCGAAGCAGCTGAGAGCGGCAAGTCGCTCACCCTTGCATACATCGGCGGTTCTATCACCGAGGGCAAGAACTACAGCACTCCGTTCACAAACTACATCAAGAGCACCTTCGCAAAGGGCAGCTTCAAGGAGATAAACTCCGGTCTTTCGGGTACATCGTCCGTTGTTGGTCTGGTACGTGCAGATAACAATGTCAGCAGTCAGAATCCCGACATCGTTGTTATCGAGTTCTCCGTTAACGACCACGAAGACGAATCTTACAAGAAGTCCTTCGAGAGTATGATAAAGAAGTTCCTCGAGCTTCCCAGCGAGCCCGCTGTTATCGCTCTCATCACACGCTCCAAGGGCGGTTACTCGAGCCAGAAGCAGATGGAAGCTTCGGCAAAGGCATTCGATATTCCGATAATCAGCATGGACAACGCTCTCACAAAGGCGTTCAACAGCGGATTCCTCCAGACAGGCGACTACTTTGCTGATGAGTATCACCCGCACGCTAAGGGCGGTCAGCTCGTTGCAGACTGCATGGCTTACTACGTTCGTCAGGCTATGAAGTCGGAGAACCGCGACACTTCCTACACTATCCCCAACAAGTCTGCATACGGTTCCGAGTACTGGACCTGCACAAATATTGACCCGTCCAAGGACGCTCAGAACTTCAACGCCGGCTCGTTCACAAGAGGCTCGGGCTACGGCAGCGGCAAGCTCCCGTACGGCTATACAACCAACGGCGGCAATGCAATGACCTTCAAGACAACAGGTAAGGGTCTCATCATCGTATTCAAGGCTAACAGCTCAGGTATGGGCAGCGTTGATGTTACAGTCAACGGCAAGACCACCAAGGTAAACGGCAACAAGCTGTATACATGGGGCGGTCCTGACGCAGAAGTCGGCTACTTCCAGAATACAAGCGGTGAACTCAACGTTACCATCAAGCCTAACGGAAGCTTCACAATCTGGGGCATCGGTCTTATAAAGTAAGCTTAAAGGCATAATAAAAAACCTCCCGTTCTGAACGGGAGGTTTTTTTGTGCCTTATTTCGTTTCGGCGGGTGTTTCTTCTGCGGTCTTGTCGGGCAGAGCCTCGAAGTAGTAACCGTGATCCTTTGCGAAGGTCGCGGTGTAGGTATCAGCGTAACCGTAGAATGCCGAGAGATCAGAGCAGTCATAGAATGCGAGGTCACTGATGCTCTCGATACCGCTGCCGGTGATAACTGTTTTCAGCGATGTGCAGCCCGTGAAGGCTCCTGTATCAATGTCTGTGAGCGCATCGGGAAGCTCGATCTTTTCAAGCCCCGTGCACTTGTAGAACGCACCGCCGCATATCTCCTTTACACCTGCGGGAACAGTTACCGATGTTATCTCGCTGTGGTAAGCAAAAACGTCCTCGCCTATGCTCTTGACCTTGTCGGGGAGCTTTACCTCCTCCGCAGTGCCGTTGTATGCGCAGAGGATACCGTTGCCCACTATAGCAAATTCGCCCTTGAGGTTGGACGCCTCGAAGCGTGAGCCGTAGAACGCCTTGCTGCCTATCTTCTCGACGGAAGCAGGTATCGTCATATCCCTTGCCGAGGAATTCATGAATGCTGCGCTCTGTATCTCCTTGAGACAGCTCGGAAGGTAAACATCCTCAAGATCGGGAACGTTCTTGAATGCGTT
>CAMHBN010000132.1 GCA_946183385.1 uncultured Ruminococcus sp. | reverse complement strand
AGAAGTTCGGCGTGTCCACACAGCATTACTCGTTCGCGGTCAAGGCTTTCGTGGAAATGGTCAAGAAGTTCGACACCTCGGAATACGAGTTTGCAGTCCGTGAGACAAAGACGGGCGAGGTCATCAGCGACGTCGCTACCCTGCGAAGCGAGATAGGCATCATCTACCTCAACGACTTCAACCGCAAGTCGATAACAAAGCTCCTGCACTCCAATGGGCTCGAATTTCACACGCTGACTAAGTGCAGACCGTTCGTCTACCTGTGGAAGGGTCACCCGCTCGCGAAGGAGAAGAAGATAACGTTCGGGCAGCTCGCGGACTATCCCTGCCTCTCGTTCGAGCAGGGCGACAACAGCACGTTCTACCTCGCCGAGGAGCTGCTCAGCACCGCCGACTATCAGCGCACGATAAAGGCTAACGACCGCGCAACAATGCTCAACCTGATGATAGGTCTGAACGGCTACACGCTGTGCTCGGGCATAATCTGCGAGGAGCTCAACGGCTCCGACTACATCGCAGTGCCCTTCGAGGACGACACCGACGAGATAATGGAGATAGGCTATATCACGCTGAAAAATGTCATTCTCAGCGAAATGGCTGACATATATATCCGCGAGATAAAGAAGTATCTCGGTATAGGCTGAAGCTATACCTCAGCATAGAAGTCCCGTATTGGACATACACCGCTGACGGGCGTATAATTTATCTATACCCCACTATAAGGAGAATCATTATGCAGGAAATACTATGGCTCGGACGCGGCGGACAGGGAGCCTTCACAGCCGCAAAGCTCCTCGGAGCGGCATACACAACAGATGACGACGGCAAGTACGGACTTGCCTTCCCCTCATTCGGACCCGAGCGCCGCGGAGCTCCCGTACGCGCGTTCACAAAGCTCGATACCAAGCCCGTAACCGACAGGAGCCAGACCGAAAAGGCTGACTACATCGTCATCATTGACGACACGCTCTACAGCCCTCAGCTACTCGGACAACTCAAGCCTACGGGGAAGATAATAGTCAACTCCAAGAACAAGATAGACGGCGCTCTCACCTTCGACGCGGACAGCATAGCGGCGGAGTTCAGGCTCCCCACCGCGAACACCGTTATGTTCGGACTTCTTGTGGGACTTTCGGGCGTGGTCACGACCGATGAAGCCACCGAGGCTATCAAGGGCTATATGCCCGCGAAAATTCAGGAGCGCAATATCAGCGCACTTCTCAGAGCAGTGCAGGAGGTGGCAGAATGAGACCCTACGTCAGAGAAAAGACGGGCTTCACATTTGAGGAAGTCCCCGAAAATACGTGCTTTGAGGCGGGCTACCTCACCACCGTCAACAGCGGCTGGAGAAGCATAAGACCCGTTATCAATGCCGCAAAATGTGTCGGCTGCGAGCAGTGTTACCTCTACTGTCCCGACGGCGTTATCGCGATAAAGGACGGCAAGGTTGTCATCGACTACGACTTCTGCAAGGGCTGCGGTATATGCGCCAAAATATGCAGGATAGGAGCGATAGAAATGGAGGCGGAGCGCAAATGAGCAGGAAATTCTTATCAGGCAACGAGGCATTCGCCGAGGGCATACGCCTCGCGCGTCCGCAGGTCATTTCAGCCTACCCGATAACCCCGCAGACGATAGTTGTCGAGCGCCTTTCCGAGATGGTCGAGGACGGCAGTCTCAGCGCCGAATACGTACACGTTGAATCCGAGCATTCCGCGCTCTCATGCGCTATCGGAGCAAGCGCCGCAGGTGCGAGAGCCTTCACGGCTACCTCCTCGCAGGGACTTCTCTACATGGCGGAATGTCTCTACTACGCGTCAGGCGGACGTTTCCCGATAGTTATGATGAACGCCGACCGCTCCACGGCTCTCCCGTGGAACATCTACGGCGACCAGCGCGACAGCCTTTCACAGCTCGACAGCGGCTGGATCCAGTCCTACGCCGAGAACGCGCAGGAGGCTCTCGACCTCGCGCTGATGAGCTATAAAATAGCGGAGGATAAGCGCGTGCAGACGCCTTATATGGCTAATCTCGACGGCTTCGTGCTCACCCATACTTATGAGACTGTGGATATCCCCACTCACGAGCAGGCGGACAAATTCCTCCCGCCCTACGAGACCGACAACCGCATAGACTTTGAGAATCCCAAGAATATGGCGTTCTCGGCAGGTCCCGACACCAACTGCATTTTCAAGTACAAGGCTCACAAGGGGCTGCTTGCGGCGGCTGAGGTCATCACCGAGACGGAGAGGGAATTCGCGGACATATTCGGCAGGCACTACACCGGTCTGACCGAAAATTACCGCACCGAGGACGCCGACTACATCATAGTCACCCTCGGAAGCATAGCGGGTCTGTGCCGTGAAACTGCGGATAAGCTCCGCGAAAACGGCGTAAAGGCGGGCGTAGTCCGCATACGCTATATGCGCCCGTTCCCGAACGAGGAAATTGCCGATGTTCTGCGGAATGTCAAGGCTTACGCAGTCCTCGAAAAGGACATCAGCTTCGGCAACGAGGGCACGGTCTTCACCAACGTCAACTCCGCGCTGAAAAAGGCTGGCGCAGACGTAAAGGGCTATAATTTCATCGGCGGTCTCGGCGGACGCAACATCTCCGCCGCTGACATCGAAAACATCTACACAAGCATTGCAAACGGCACTGACGCCGTTAACTTCATCGGAATCGGAGGCGAGGACAATGGCAAATAAGGTCGCGGACAGCATTTCACGCGAGGAATATTTCTACGGACACAAGGCGTGTGCGGGCTGCGGCGGAAGCCTCGCAGTAAGAGCGGCACTGAAGGTCCTCGGACAGAACGCGGTATCGGTCCTCCCCGCAGGCTGTATGTCGGCGGTGGGCTTCAACTTCCCGCAGCTGTGCTTCTCCAACAACTCGATAATCTCGACCTTTGCGGGCACGGCTTCCATGCTCACGGGCGTTGAGGCGGGACTTCGTGCACGCGGATACAAGGACTTCACGGCAGTCGGCTTCGCGGGCGACGGCGGCACTGCGGACATCGGCATACAGGCTCTTTCGGGAGCTATCGACCGCAACGACAACATCATCTACATCTGCTACGACAACGAAGCCTACATGAACACAGGCATTCAGAAGAGCGGACTTACGCCGTTCGGAGCCAAGACCACGACTACTCCCGCGGGCGCGAATATCCACGGAAATATCCGCCCGAAGAAGAATATGTTCGAGATAGCGGCGGCTCACGATATACCTTATGCGGCGACTGCGAGCGTGGGCTATCTCCCCGATTTCATCGCCAAGGTGCAGAAGGCATCAACGATACAGGGCACGAAGTATATCCACGTGATAGCGCCGTGTCCGACAGGCTGGGGAGTTGCTCCCGACGCAACTGTTGACATAGCCAAGGAAGTCGTTGACTGCGGACTGTGGTACCTTGCCGAGTACGAGAACGGCACATTCAGGCTCAACCACAAGCCCAAGGAGTTCACGGACGTGGCGGCTTACCTGAAAAAGCAGGGACGCTTCAAGCACCTCACAGACGAGGATATACAGATAATCACAGCCTCCCGCGACAAGAAGTGGGAATTCATAGAGAAGAGCTTTCAGCTATAAAGCAGTTTCAGGGGCGATGTTTTCATCGCCCCTTACATTTAGCTTTTGTAGGGGACGCCGCCTCGGCGTCCCGTAATGATACGCTTTGGGGTTATAAACTCAGCTTATAACCTACCATAAAACTATGGTATTGGACAAATGCGGAAATGTGCTGTATAATAAAGACATACCAAACAGATATGCTAAATATGAATTAACCGGAGGAAAAAACAATGAGCAGAGATATCAACAACAAATTCTGGGACGAAGAGCTTGAAACTCTTCCCCGCGAGGAACTTCAGAAGAGACAGCTTGAGGACCTGAAGGAGATAGTAAAGTTCGCTTATGACAACGCTCCCTACTACAAGCGTTCGTTCGACGAGGCAGGCGTTAAGCCCGAGGACATCAAGACCCTCAAGGACATCGAGAAGTTCCCCTTCATCAACAAGAAGACACAGCGCGACACTCAGGGCGTAGGTTCATTCCTCGGCGAGCTCGCGGCTGTACCAGAGGACGACGTAGTGTTCATCTCGACCTCGTCGGGCTCGACAGGTGTACCCACGATGAGCCCGTTCACGAAGAAGGACTTCGACGAGTTCCAGGACACCGAGAGCCGCTGGTTCTGGCAGATAGGAATGAGACCGAACGACCGCTACGTACACGCTCTCAACTTCTCACTCTACGTTGGCGGACCCGACGTAATCGGCGCGCAGAACCTCGGAGCTTTATGTATCTGGGGCGGCACTCTCCCGAGTGAGAGACTTCTCTTCATCTTAAAGACCTACAAGCCCACCATCATCTGGACTTCTCCCTCCTACGCATGGCAGCTCGGTGAGAAGGCAGTCAAGGCAGGCTACGACCCGAAGAAGGACTTCAACATCAAGAAGATAATCGTTGCAGGCGAGCTCGGCGGCTCCATCGACGCCACAAGAAAGGCTATCGAGGACCTCTGGGGAGCTGAGGTTTACGACTTCTACGGTCTGTCCGATATATTCGGAGCCTGCGCCGCACAGTGCGAATACCACGACGGACTCCACATCGCAGAGAACCACATTCTCGTAGAGACTATCGACATACATACAGGCGAGGTCCTTGAGCCCGGTCAGACAGGTGAGCTCGTATTCACCACTCTCCGCAAGCACGCTCGTCCGCTCATCAGATTCAAGACAGGCGACATCGGACGCATTGACGTTACGCCCTGCCGCTGCGGACGTACTCACGGCAGGATAAGCATCCTCGGCAGAAAGGACGATATGTTCATCGTTTCCGCGGTTAACGTATTCCCGAGCGACATCGAGGCAGTTATCCGCGAGCAGAGCGGTATCACAGGCGAGTACCTCATCCGTATCTTCGAGAAGGACTTCACCAGCAAGTACGCAGTTGAAATTGAGAAGAACGCCGACAACACCAAGACCGACGAAGAGGTAGCAGAGCAGATAAGCGCTGCACTCAAGGCTCGTACAGGCGTTAAGCCCGCAAAGGTGATCGTTCACCCCGACGGCGGACTGAACACACGCTCCGAGCACAAGTCCAGACGTGTAATCGACGAGAGAAAGATTGACTACTCTATCTGATTGTTGTATAATGATAATGTAAACACGGGCGCACGATGTGCGCCCCTACATTTAGAATGAATGATTTTACGTGTAGGGGCGAACAGTGTTCGCCCGCGTCGTATATGTGATTTAAGGAGAATAATTATGCCACAGCTTTCAAACCGAACAGCCACCTTTACCGATTCCGTCATCAGGCGTATGACGCGAATTTCCAATAAATACGGCGCTGTCAATCTCTCGCAGGGCTTCCCCGACTTCGAGCCGCCGAGGGAGATACTCGACCGCCTCGCCGAGGTCACTCGCGAGGACTTTCACCAGTATTCGATAACGTGGGGAGCTCAGAACTTCCGCGAGGCACTCGCCGAGAAGCAGTCACGCCTCATGGGACGCACCATCGACCCGAACGGCGAGATAGTCGTCACCTGCGGAAGCACCGAGGCTATGATGGCGGCGATGATGTCCGTCACCAATCCCGGCGACAAGGTAATCGTGTTCTCGCCATTCTACGAGAACTACGGCGCAGATACGATACTCTCGGGAGCGGAGCCGATATATGTCCCGCTCAACCCGCCCGAGTTCAGCTTCGACGCTGACGTGCTCGAAGCCGCTTTCAGGCAGCACCCCAAGGCGCTTATCCTCTGCAACCCTTCGAACCCGTGCGGCAAGGTGTTCACGCGCGATGAGCTTCTGATAATCGCCGACCTCGCCAAGAAGTACGACACCTTCGTCATTACCGACGAGGTCTACGA
>CAMHBN010000131.1 GCA_946183385.1 uncultured Ruminococcus sp. | reverse complement strand
ATGCAATAAACGGAGGTATTACTATGAGCCTTAACGATACGCCCTCGGGCGAGAGGATACACATCGGCTTCTTCGGACGGCGAAATGCGGGCAAGTCCAGCCTCGTCAACGCCGTCACGGGTCAGGAGCTCGCCGTCGTCTCCGACGTCAAGGGCACTACCACCGACCCCGTTTACAAGGCGATGGAGCTCCTGCCGCTCGGTCCTGTCGAGATTATCGACACCCCCGGCTTCGACGACGAGGGCACGCTCGGCGAGCTCCGCGTGAAAAAGACCCGCCAGATACTCGCCAAGACTGATATTGCCGTCCTCGTCGTGGACGGGAGCGCGGGGCTGAGCGATTGCGACCGCGAGCTGATACAGCTCTTCCGCGAGCGCGAGCTCCCGTACATCATCGCGCATAACAAGTCCGACCTCACGGGCGCAGAAATAGCCGCAGACAACGAAATATCGGTCAGCGCGGCTGAGAAGAAGAATATCTTCGAGCTGAAAGAGATGATTGGCAGACTCGCCAAGAGCGCGGTAAATGAGCGCCGTATCATCGGCGACCTCATCAGTGCGGGCGACATAGTTGTGCTCGTAACGCCGATAGACGGCTCCGCGCCGAAGGGACGCATGATCCTCCCGCAGGTGCAGACTCTCCGCGACATCCTCGACGCCGACGCTATCCCCGTTTTCGCCAAGGAGGGACAGCTCGCGGACGCTCTCGCGGGTCTCGCAAAGCCGCCGAAAATGGTCGTCACGGACAGTCAGGTCTTCGGTATGGTGAGCAGAATTGTCCCCGAGGACGTGCCGCTCACGTCGTTTTCGATACTTATGGCGCGGTACAAGGGCTTCCTTGACGCGGCAGTCCGCGGAGCTGCGAGGATTCGTGAGCTCCGCGACGGCGACACCGTCCTCATATCCGAGGGCTGCACACATCATCGTCAGTGCGGCGATATCGGCAGCGTGAAGCTGCCCGCACTGCTGAAGAAATACACGGGCAGGAGCCTGAACATCGAGCTTTCGAGTGGACGCGACTTCCCCGAGGAGCTCTCGCGGTACGCCCTCGTCATCCACTGCGGAGGCTGTATGCTCAACGAGCGGGAGATGCTCCACCGCAGGAATACCGCGGAGGTGCAGGGCGTGCCGTTCACGAACTACGGCACGGCTATCGCGTGCATGAACGGCATTCTGCGGCGAAGTCTCGGCATTTTTCCCGACCTTGCAAAGGAGATAAGCGAATGAAAAGGCGGCTTCCTTACATAATAATATTCGTGGTGCTCGTGGGCGTGGAGGTCGTCATCGCGCTGACCCAGCACGGCAATTTTATCCGCAATTACGGCGGGGATATCATCGTGATGTGGGTGCTGTACTGCCTTGTGCAGGCGGTGCTCGGCGGTAAGAACAACCACTATATCGTGAACCTGTGCCTGCTCGCGTTCGCATTTGCGGTCGAGTTCGTACAGCTGTGGGGCTTCGCGGACAGGTTCGGCATTGAGAATCACTTCCTGCGCACTCTCATCGGGACGAGCTTCGCGGCGGAGGACCTGCTCTGCTATGCCGCGGGCACGGCTATTGCCTGCGCGGGAGTGTTTGTGTACGGGCTGGTCAGCAGGAAAAAGGAACAGGAATAAATAATTCAGGGCGGTTCACGAGAGCTGCCCCTCTTTATTTTTCGCATAAATATGCATTCCGGAATGGATAAGATGGATAAATATACGATACACAGAGAATATTTCTAAAGAAAATGAATATTTATGCAAAAGGGGTTGACAACGGAAAATAGCGGTGTATAATAGTATTATCACGATTTTTCACGCCGAAACGGCGTTTTGAATTTCAGGAGGTATTTATCATGGCTAAAAAAGAAGTTAAAAAGGTAGTTCTGGCTTATTCGGGCGGTCTTGACACATCCATCATCATCCCGTGGCTCAAGGAAAACTACAACAACCCCGAGATAATCGCTGTTTCGGGCGACGTCGGACAGGGCACTGAGCTCGACGGACTTGAGGAGAAGGCTATCAAGACAGGTGCTTCCAAGCTCATCATCGCCGACCTCAAGGAGGAGTTCATTCAGGACTACGTTTATCCCACTGTTCAGGCAGGCGCTATCTATGAGAACAGATATATGCTCGGTACCTCTTTCGCTCGTCCCATCATTGCCAAGAGAATAGCTGAGATAGCTCTCGCCGAGGGCGCTGACGCTATCTGCCACGGCTGCACAGGCAAGGGCAACGATCAGGTTCGCTTCGAGCTTGCTATAAAGGCTTTCGCTCCCGAGATGACCATCATCGCTCCGTGGAGAGAATGGGACATCAAGTCGCGTGATCAGGAAATAGACTACGCCGAGGCTCACAATATCCCGCTCAAGATCAGCCGCGAGACAAACTACTCCAAGGACAAGAACATCTGGCACCTCTCGCACGAGGGTCTCGACCTTGAGAACCCCGCAAACGAGCCCCAGTACGAGAAGAAGGGCTTCCTCGAAATGGGCGTTTCTCCCATTGACGCTCCCGACAAGCCCACATACATCACTATCCACTTCGAGAAGGGCGTGCCCACAATGCTCGACGGCAAGAAGCTCAACGGCGTTGAAATGGTAGGCGCACTCAACAAGCTCGGCGGCGAGAACGGTATCGGTCTTGCTGACCTCGTTGAGAACCGTCTCGTTGGTATGAAGTCAAGAGGCGTTTACGAGACTCCCGGCGGTGCTATCCTCTATCACGCTCACGAAGTCCTCGAGACAATTACCCTCGACAAGGAGACAGCCCGTATCAAGCAGTATCTCGGCATCAAGTTCGCCGATATCGTATACAACGGTCAGTGGTTCACACCTCTCCGCGAGGCTCTCAGCGCTTTTGTTAGCAAGACGCAGGAGAATGTTACAGGCGATGTAAAGCTCAAGCTCTACAAGGGCAACATCATCAACGCAGGCGTAACTTCTCCCTATACTCTTTATGATGAGGAAGTTGCTACCTTCGACGAGGACGAGGTCTACAATCAGGCTGACGCTGCCGGCTTCATCAACCTCTTCGGTCTCCCGATAAAGGTGAAGGCTCAGCTCGACAAGAAGAGAAACAACAAGTAATAGGAGCAGTCCTATACGATAAATACAGGCAGGGGCGAACCTCCTGCCTGTTATGATTTTTTACTGAGCAGGTGCGGTATGGATAAGTTTATGAAGATAGCCGTTGACGAGGCTCGCGAGGGTATACGCGCGGGTCACGGCGGACCCTTTGGGTGCGTCATCGTCAGGGACGGCAAGGTCGTCGGACAGGGACACAACGAGGTCGTGAAGCGCAAGGACCCGACCTGCCACGGCGAGGTAATGGCTATACGCGACGCCTGCAAAAAGCTCGGCAGATACGACCTCAGCGGGTGTGAGCTCTACACCACAGCGGAGCCGTGTCCGATGTGCGCGGGCGCGATAATGTGGGCGAATATAGCGAAGGTGTACTACGGCTGCAATATCGCCGATACCGACAGCATAGGCTTCCGCGACAAGCAGTTCTACGAAGCTCCCGAGGATATCTCCGAGGAGCTCGACCGCGAGGAGTGCCTGAAGGTGTTCGCGGAGTATGCGGCGTTGAAAAATAAGAAGAATTATTGATAACTGTGTAGGGGCGAGTTCCGCTCTATTTACTGTAGGGGCGGATCTTATCCGCCCGCCGATAAAAGGTTTCATCAAACGTTAAGGAGAATAAATATGGCAAATATGATGTGGGCAGGAAGATTTTCCAAGCAGGTTGACGCGGGAGTTAACGCGTTCAATTCTTCCATCGCCTTTGACGGACGTATGTACCGTCACGATATACAGGGCAGTATCGCCCACGCTACCATGCTCGGCGACTGCGGCATAATCACCAAGGAGGACAGCCTCACCATTATCGAGGGTCTGAAAGGCATTCTTGCTGACATCGACAGCGGAGCTCTCGAGCTCGACCCCAACGCCGAGGATATCCATATGTTCGTCGAGGCGGAGCTCACGAAGAGGCTCGGCGACGTCGGAAAGAGACTGCACACCTCGCGCTCGCGAAACGATCAGGTCGCAGTTGACCTGCGCCTCTACCTCCGCGACGAGATAGCGGAGATACAGGCTATGGTACGCGAGCTCGCAGAGACGCTCATCAAGCTCGCAAAGGAGCACATCGAGACGATAATGCCGGGCTATACCCACCTCCAGCGCGCCCAGCCGATAACCCTTGCGCACCACCTTATGGCTTATGTGTGGATGTTAATGCGCGACATCGAGCGCATACAGGACGTGAACAAGCGTATGAACTACTGTCCGCTCGGAAGCGGAGCTCTCGCGGGCACGACATACAAGACCAACCGCCAGCAGACCTCTGACCTGCTCGGATTTACGGCTCCCATGCCGAACAGCCTTGACGGCGTCTCCGACCGCGACTACTGCGTTGAGCTCTGCTGTGCACTCTCACTTCTGATGACCCACCTCTCGCGCTTCTCCGAGGAGATAATTCTCTGGTGCTCGTGGGAGTTCAAATTCGTCGAGCTCGACGACGCGTTCGCGACGGGCTCGTCCATAATGCCGCAGAAGAAAAATCCCGACGTCACGGAGCTTATCCGCGGCAAGACAGGCAGAGTAAACGGCGACCTCGTGACACTGCTCACGATGATGAAGGGCCTGCCGCTTGCGTACAACAAGGATATGCAGGAGGACAAGGAGGCTATCTTCGACGCGGTGGACAACGTGAAGCTCTGCGTCAAGACCTTCACTCCCATGCTCGCGACAATGCGCGTGCTCAAGGACAATATGAGAAACGCCGCCGCACGCGGCTTCATCAACGCCACGGACTGCGCTGACTACCTCGTCAAGAAGGGTATGCCCTTCCGCGACGCGTACAAGATCACGGGTACTCTTGTTGCTCAGTGCATCGAGAAGGGCGTAACGCTCGAAACTCTGCCGCTTGAAAGCTACAAGGCGATGACCGACCTCTTCGCCGAGGACGTATACGAGGCGATTAGCCTTGACACCTGCGTGCGCGAGAGAAAGTCCGAGGGCGGTCCCTCTCCCGAGGAGGTAACCAAGCAGATAGCTCTCGCGGAGCAGAGACTTGCGGAGCTCGGCTAAGCTATGAAGAAAAAGGACTTGATTTTCACGTTCGGACTCACCCTCCTCATGGGAGTGCTGTGGGTCGCGGGCGAGGTCGTGATGGGACTGTGGATAGGCGTTCCCAGGTGGGGACACATCGCGTGGTTCGCGGGGATAGTGGTAGTCACGCTGACAGTGAGCGTGGTACATTCGCTCATGGAGGACGAATCCGAGCCCGAAAAAATCGACCCCAAGCGTGCGAAGTACGAGCGAAAGGTGAACAAGCGGAAGAATAATGCGGAATAGATTTCATACAGGAGGAAACTGATATGTCAGTCAAGGTTTATATAGACGGTCAGGAGGGCACCACGGGTCTTAAAATTTTAGAGAGATTCGAGGGCAGAAACGACATCGAGATAGTGAAGATTAGCGAGGAGCTCAGAAAGGACAGCGCCGAGCGCGCCCGCCTCATCAACAGCGCGGACTACGTCTTCCTCTGCCTGCCCGACGACGCCTCGCGCGAGGCTGTGTCCTTCATCGACAAGGACAACGACCATGTCCGCGTGATCGACGCCTCTACGGCTCACAGGACGAATCCCGACTGGGCTTACGGCTTCCCCGAGCTGTCGGCTGAGCACCGCGAGAAGATAGTGAAGTCGAACAGAGTTGCAGTCCCCGGCTGCTACGCAAGCGGCTTCAATTCGATAGTTTACCCGCTCGTTGCGAACGGCATTATCCCCGCCGATTATCCCGTTTTCGCTTATGCGACCTCGGGCTACAGCGGAGCAGGCAAGAAGGCTATCGCCGTATATGAGGGCGACGACAAGCCCTTCGAGTTCAACAGCCCCCGCCAGTACGCACTCTCGCAGGCGCACAAG
>CAMHBN010000130.1 GCA_946183385.1 uncultured Ruminococcus sp. | reverse complement strand
CTCGTCTTCGGCTTCTTACTTCCGCTACCTCGCGTATATCATCGTATCCGTCATCATCAGCGCACTCTGTCTCGTACTGCTCAAGCTCAGCAAGAAGGAGTTCCGCTTCCGCACGAACTGCTCGTGCATGAAGTCTTCTTCGTATACCTTCCAGCTCTTCCTCGGGAGCGTCGCCTTCATAGCGGTCGTATGGCTGGCAATGATGGTAGTCTCCGTTGTACAGAACGGCGGAATGTTCGCGGGAAATGCGTGGTTCGCGGTGCTCAACACGTTTGCGTATACCCTCGTGTGCACGGCTATCGCGCTTGTGATATGCTCATTTGAGCCGTCTGATACGGTCGTGAGCCTTGTGACACAGATAATCGGTCTCGGTTCGAGCTTCCTCTGCGGCGTATTCGTTCCGCAGTCCATGCTCGGTGACGGCGTACTTGCGGCGGCGAAATTCCTGCCCGCCTACTGGTACGTAAAGGCTGTGGAAATGCTCGGCGGCAGTGAGAAGTTCGACGGCAGCAGGCTCGCGATGTATATCCTCATAGAGCTCGGATTCGCGGTAGCTCTTATGCTGACAGCTCTCGTTGTGAGCCGTGTGAAATATACGGGCGCGGCAATAAAGCTCCCGAAGCTCGCGGCAGAACCTCAGAAATAAAAGAAAGAGGACAGTTCACCATGAACTGTCCTCATCTTTTTTAGCAGCAGCCGAAGAGCTTGCAAAGCATCGACCAGATATTTCTGCACATAGCTGAATACCTCCGAGTGAGATTTCCCTTTTGGGATAATTCAATTATACCGCGCACGGGAGCAGGTTTCAATGCAAAAATAATGGAAGAAAGATTACCTGTTGAGCAGGTATGTGCCGCTCGCGAGGTATGCCGCAAACAGGCTCCATGAGAGATAGGGGAGCTGCAAAAACGCTGCTTTCCTGTTTACGCCGAAGAAGCTGTACACCATCACCGCCACTGCCGCGAGGAGCAGTACTGCCACGAGAGCCGCCGCAAAAAGAGCCTCAAAGCGGAAGAATACTATGCTCCACGAGAAGTTTATCGCGAGCTGTATCACGTAAACTCCGATAGCGCGCCGTGAAGCCTGCGTGTCCTCGCGCCAGACAAGGTAGGCGGATATCCCCATAAGGGCGTACAGCACCGTCCACACCACGGGAAATACCGCAGCGGGAGGCGACAGCGGCGGACGTGCGAGCTCGGCGTAAAAATCACTGTATCCGCCGGAGAGCAGAGCCGAAAAGGCTCCGACGAGCTCTGCGGAAACGACAAAAATAAGCAGATCCGTCAAACTGAATTTTTTCATAACTTTCCTCCTGATGTAGTTATGGTAAATTCTATGACGGATCTGTCGGATTTATTCTGTTGGCGGAAATCAGTTGCTGTCTATTTCCTCAATGAGCATTTCGAGCTGTGCAGCTACATCTTCGGGGAATTGCAGGTAGACGAAGTGCGACGACGGGATGTTGCTGACGGTAACATTGCCTATTTCCGAGAGGTAGAGGCTTCTTGCGTTGATGAAGTCGATATCGCGTTCGTTGGCGTATTCCTCGAAGCGCTTTTCGAGTATCTCGTTTGTGAGCTCTGTGCCCATAGCGTCAAATTCAAACCGGAGCGCCGGCTTGTATACCATAATATCCAAAGCATCTGTAGAGAGGTAGATCTTCGGCATATCGGTAGCCTGAGTTATTGATTCGACAGTCTCGAGGTTCTTCTCGATGAGGGCAGCCTCGGAGGTGAGCGACTTGTTCAGCGGGTTGTAGTAGGTCAGCTTCTTGGCTGTGTCCTGATATATCTCGGGAAGCATCTTCGCGAGCATCGGCATACTGCTGTCCCTGCCGAATATTCTTCTGAATCCGAGTGCCTCATAAGCTGTGAGCAGCTTTTCTGAGCCGTCTGCGGGTACGGACTTGGTCTTGTCTCCGGGGAATACAGTGTCGAGCAGCAGCACGCCCTCGACCTCGTCGGGGTACTTGTTGAACCAGTATTCCGCGTAAACTCCGCCGAGCGAATGGGCGAGAAGTATGTACGGAGCTTCAATTCCTGCGCTTTCGAGTGCCTTCCTCGAGCACTCGACCACATATTCTGCGGTCATATCCTGCTTGCCGACATCGCTGAGACCGTATCCGGGGCGCTCGACAACTGCGTAGCGGATCGTCCCGTGCACGTAGCTCGCGAGGTTCTGCATAGCGGGAGCGAAGGTGGAGTCGCCGCTTCCTCCGAGGCATACAACTGTATGGTCGGGATCGTCGTAGCCGAATACGGGAACATTGAGCCTGATATCTCCTGCGTCGACGAGGTTGCAGTAGCCGCGCTCCTTGAGCAGCTTGCGCTCCTTGCTCTGACCTATCTTTCTCGAAGCAAAGCAAACTCCCACGAACAGCGTGATGAGCAGAACTATCACCAGTATTATACAGCCGAATATCTTCAAAGCTTTCTTCATCTTTATTACCTCTTATTTCAGCGGAGTTACGTTATTGAATACAGCGTAGAACTTCACGGGGATGTTCTTGTCGATGTGGCATTTGCCGAAGAACCACTTCTGATACGTACACGACTTGATTATCTCCTCAAACAGAGCGTGTACCTCGATGCGCTCGAAAACGTCCACGCCGAGGCAGTCCTTGACGGATGCGGGCGGCTCGTGTGTGATGACGTAATCAACGGTATTATCGTGCTTTTCAAGGTTGTCCACGGCTTCCATTATCTCCTCGTGGGTAGGCTGCTCGCGTTCCCACCAGTCGGTATCGCTTCTGAACTCGATGTCCTGACTGTGTCCGCCGCCGAATGTGAATATGCGCTTGCCCTCGATGGTGTATATCTGTCCGCGCATGAGGTGTATCAGATTCGGAGCTATGACGCGAGCCATACCTCCGTTCCACATCTCGGTGGGGTAGCTTTCGAGTATGTCGAAGTTCTCGTGACAGCCGTCGATGAACGCGATAGTGAAGTCCTTTGCGGCGAGCTTGCGCAGAGCCGAGCGCTCCTGCTTGGAGCCGTCCCATATAAAGCCGAAATCTCCGCAGATAATGAGAGTGTCGCCCTTGCCGAGTTTTTTCATCTGCGGGTCCTTGAAGCGTGAGAGATCACCGTGCATATCTCCTGTAACATATATCATTTGTGTTTCCTCCGTTTTGAATTATCCTACGAGTTATTTAATTGACGATTCTTTCTATCTGTATAATAGTATAGCACATTTTTAGAAAAAGGTAAATAACTTTGATAAAAATTTACTATTTATACTTGATTATCTTTTGATGGTATGATATAATAATTTTGTATAAAATATACTATATTATGATATAATCAGCTGCCGTTAAGTCATACTAGCTTTAAGGAGAAAGACTATGCGCCCTGATCTGTTCCATATTTCATTTTATGCATCGGCGTTGCTTATACTTGCAACAACGATATTCTTCACACTGCTCCAGCAGCGGACTTCCAAGCTCAATAACAAGATGTTTCTGGTGATAGCGGGCGCTCTGTCGCTGAATGCGATCGCGCAGCTCGTGGCAGAGATAGGGTACGGTCACCGCTTTGAGTCCGAGGCCTGGTTCACGCTGATAAAGCTGTGCCAGTACTGCTATTTCACCATCCATGCGCTGATACCGCCTCTTGTGCTGGTGTATGTCAATGTCGTCACAGGTGCGAATTCGCGATTCGGCAGGGTCAAACGTATCATATTCGCTCTGCCGCTGTTCATCACGGAGGCAGCGATACTGCTGAACCCGTTCCTTGATTGGTTCTTCCGCTATGACGATAACCGTGACTTCTGCCGTGGGTTCGCCGAGGCGACGCTTTACCTGTCGGCGGGCTTCTACCTTGCGGTATGTATATTCACGATGGTCTACACGTGGAAGGCTGTTGTCACGAACCGCCGTATAGCGATACTTTACTTCTTCATGGTGTGCCTCGGAGGAATACTCATACAGCTTCTGTTCCTTGATGTCAAGGCTGAGCTCTTCGCGGAATCTGTCGGTCTGCTCGGTATCATGATATCGGTAGAGTCCGAGGACGACCGTATCGACGTGGATACGGGCTTCTACAACCGACGTGCGCTCCAACTCGACCTCAATAACTACATCGTCAACAGGCGCGAGCTGTGGGTGATGTGCATAAAGGTCACGAATGCGGACATTATCCCTCGTGTTACGGGCTCGGAGAATGTGGATATCCTCTCGACCCTGCTGAGCGATTACCTGAAAACGAAGGTGTCGCGCTCGTACATATACAATATGAACCCCCAGACTTTTGCTCTCACTATCCTCGGCGAGGACGAGGAGTACGTGAAGAACCTCGCGACGGAGATACTCGCACGCTTTGAGGAGCCGTGGACGATAAACGACAACGAGTACCTGCTCAAAGCCGTTATAATGTTCGCGGATATGCCCAAGCGCCTGCCGTCGTCGGCTGACGCCTTCTATATGGCGGACAGTCCCGTGCCCGAGGGCAACGACAAGAAGATACTCTACGGCAGCGACCTCAACTACCTGCTCCGACGCTCTGCGATACAGAACGCTATCGTGAACGGTCTGAAAAAGGAAAGCTTCGAGGTCTACTACCAGCCGACGTTCAACCTTTCGGACGGCAGTCTGCACGGTGCAGAGGCTCTGCTGCGCCTCGACGACGAGGTCATAGGCAAGATACCGCCTTATGAATTCATCCCAATTTCCGAGCAGATGGGTCTTGTCGATGTGCTCGACACCTTTGTGCTCGGAGAGGTGTGCAAGCTCCTGAGCGGTGAGCTCAAGGACGACAAGTGCGTTGAAGCCATCAACGTTAACCTGTCGGTGCTCCAGTGCATGAAGCCCGGCTTCGTGCAGAGTATCAACTGCGAGGCGGACAAGTACGGTATCGACAGGAGCCGTATCAATTTCGAGATAACCGAGTCGGTAGCCGCCAGCGACTACGACCAGCTCTCGCAGATAGTATCAGAGCTGAAACGCTCGGGCTTCCGATTCTCGCTCGACGACTACGGTACGGGCTACTCGAACGTTATGTCGGTATTCTCAATGGACCTCGACATCATCAAGATAGACAAGAGTATCCTCTGGACCGCGGTAGACCACGAGCTCGGACGCATACTCCTCGAGAACACCGTCCGCATGATAAAGCAGATGGGCAGGAAGGTGCTCGTCGAGGGTATCGAGACAGAGGCTCAGCTCGACCTGCTGAGAAAGGTCGGCGTGGACTATCTTCAGGGCTTCTACTTCTCGCGCCCGCTGCCCAAGGAAGAGTTCCTGAAGCTGCTTGCGGAAGAAAAACAGAAAGTAAAACAATAATTCGGAGTAAACAATGAACAGTTCCTTTCAAGACCTCAGAGACCCCGTTCGGGGCATGAGGCTCATAACCCACGGCGACATACCCGAGTCCAGCTTCATCGAGATGATAGAGGAGGAAGCCGGACCCATCAAGCAGTTCTTCTCCTACTACAGATGTGCGATCATGGAGGTGGAGACTAAGTTCCGCGTGCTGAACGAGCAGTTCTCGCTCAGCGGCGAGAGCAACCCTATCGAGTTCATACAGTCGCGGATGAAGAGCTATACGAGCATTATCCGGAAGCTCGACGGGCGCGGACTCCCCGTGACTCTTGCCGGTATGGAGGAGAACCTCTCCGATATCGCGGGCGTGAGGGTGGTGTGCTCGTTCATCGACGACATCTACCGCCTTGCTGACTGCTTCCTCGGGCAGGACGACATCGTCCTCATCGAGAGGAAGGACTACATCAAGGAGCCGAAGTCCAACGGCTACAGGAGCCTTCATCTTATCGTTGCTGTGCCGATATTCCTCGAAAACGAGAAGCGTTTGACGAAGGTGGAGGTGCAGCTCCGAACGATAGCTATGGACTTCTGGGCGAGCCTTGAGCACAAGCTACGCTACAAGAAAGACCTTCCGCAGGAGAAGCTTGATGTGCTGAGGGAGGATATGAAAAAATGCGCCGACG
>CAMHBN010000129.1 GCA_946183385.1 uncultured Ruminococcus sp. | reverse complement strand
GGGAACACAGTTCCCCGAACCCCTAACTACGTTGCCGCTCGCAAGCTCGCTCACTCCGCACAAAAGTCAAAGTCTGCTTTCGGCGGGTAACAATCGCGGGAAAAGACTTCCGCCACTTTTTTCTAAAGCGCGAATCGCCCGCAGGGGCTCCCTGCCTTTCGGTGGGATACGAATATGTATAACAGCTTTACGCCATCAGCTTTACCATTACAGCCTTCTGCGCGTGGAGACGGTTCTCTGCCTCCTCGAAAATCTCCTTTGCGTGCTCCTCGAAGACCTTCTCGGTTATCTCCTCCTCGCGGTGAGCGGGCAGGCAGTGGAGCACCATTGCGTCAGCCTTCGCGACTGCCATGAGCTCGTCGTTTACCTGATAGCCCGCGAAAGCCTTCCTGCGCTTCTCGGCTTCGCCCTCCTGACCCATGGAAGCCCACACGTCGGTGAGGATAACGTCCGCGTCCTTAGCCGCCTGCATGGGAGACTCCGTCATCTCGAACTTGTCGCCGTAGCCTGCCGCAAAGTCGAGTATCTCCTTCGGGGGCTGATAGTCCTTCGGGCACGCGATAGACACGCTCATGCCCGTTTTGAGTCCGCCTACGATGAGGGAATTCGCCATATTGTTGCCGTCGCCGATGAAGCACATCTTCAGTCCTGCGAGCTTGCCCTTGAACTCACGGATAGTCATAAGGTCTGCGAGCACCTGACACGGGTGGCAGAAGTCCGTCAGACCGTTGATTATCGGGATATTGCCGTACTTCGCGAGGTCCTCTACCTCCTTCTGCTCGAAGGTGCGTATCATGATGCCGCTGAGGTAGCGCGAGAGCACACGTGCGGTATCCTGTACGGGCTCGCCGCGTCCTATCTGGAGGTCGTTCGACGAGAGGAACAGCGGATAGCCGCCGAGCTGGTACATACCCGTCTCAAACGACACCCTTGTACGTGTGGAAGCCTTCTGGAATATCATTCCGAGGGTCTTGCCCTTGAGGTGCGGGTGTGGGATATTGTGCTTGAGCTCGTACTTGAGCTGGTCTGCGAGGTCGAGTATCTCGGTTATTTCTTCGGTGCTCAGGTCGAGCATTTTAAGTAAGTGTTTCATTCTTCTGTATTTCCTTTCAGTCCGTTATTTGCCCTTGTTCATGTTGCCGAAGGTCAGGTCTATCGCCACGGCAAAGAGCGGGATATAGTCGTCAAATACCTTATCCTGTATTTCGATCTCATATTGCAGGTCTCCGCTGACAGTTATATGGACCAGCAGCTTTCCGACATTGATACCGTCCTTCAGCAGCTGAAAATCTCTGTGATCCTTACTCGCAATGGAATAATTGATAGGAGTACCTGCTGTATCCTTTCCCGAAACGGTTATGGTGGGATCAAGGAAAAGGGACTTGCACTCAAGCTTCAGTATTGATATATCGTTGTGTGTTATTGAAAAAGTCGGTTTTTTGTCATCACTCGTCTGTACAATAGTATACAGCTGATAGTCGCTCGCATCGAGAAGAAGATATCTTCCGCCGAACGTCTTTTTCTTCACCGTATAAAGAAGCCTTTGCTGCTTCTTGTCGGTAACTGTAAACTTATTCCCTTTTACAGAGATCATCAGCTCCATGGATCATTCCTCCAGTATCTCAAACAGCAGGTCGAGCCCTGCATCTATCTCACTGACCTCAATAGTAAGCGGCGGGAGAAGTCTTACCTTTTCTTTTGCCGTCAGCACGAGCAGACCCTTATCGAGGGCTGCCTTTGCGACATCTGCCGCTTTTTTCGATTTAAGAGTAATTCCTATCATCAGCCCGAGACCGCTGACACCCGCGACCTCGCTGCATTTTTCAAGCCTTGTCCTGAAATGCTCCGCCTTTGCGCACACGCCGTCGAGGAAGCCCTCGCTCCCTATCCTGTCGAGGACGGCAAGTCCGCCCGCACAGGCGATGGGGTTGCCGCCGAAGGTCGAGCCGTGCGTACCCGCCGTGAGCACGCCCGCGAGCTTCTCGTTCACGAGGCAGGCTCCCATGGGAAGACCGCTCGCTATGCCCTTGGCAAGAGTGGTTATGTCCGCTTTTTTGCCGTAGTGATCGCCCGCGAGGAACTTTCCTGTCCTGCCGACGCCCGTCTGTATCTCGTCCGCGATGACGAGTATATCCTTCGGAGCGCAAAGCTCATACACCGCGTCCACGAATTCCTTGTCGAGCTTGTTGACGCCGCCCTCGCCCTGCACGTACTCGAGCATTACCGCGCACACGGTCTTGTCCTCAAGCTTGGCTTTGAGGTCGTCGATATTGTTAGCCTCGACATTCACGAACCCCTCAACGAAGGGGAAGAAGTAGTTGTGGAAGACGTCCTGACCCGTAGCGGAGAGTGTGGCGATAGTCCTGCCGTGGAAGGAATTCACAAGGGTGATTATGGTGTGCCTGCCCTTGCCGTACTTATCGAAGCTGTACTTCCTCGCGACCTTTATCGCGCACTCGTTCGCCTCGGCACCGCTGTTGCCGAAGAAGACCTTGTCATAGCCCGCTATGGCGCAGAGCCTTTCCGCGAAATCAGCCTGGACCTGTGTATAGTAGTAATTGGAATTGTGCTGGAGAGTTCTCACCTGAGCGCATACCGCGTCAGCCCACTTCTCGTCGCAGTAGCCGAGGCTGTTGGTGCCTATACCGCTTCCGAAGTCGATATACTGCTTGCCGTCCTCGTCCTCACAGCGCCTGCCCGAGCCCTGCTTCATCGCGAGGGGGTATCTTCCGTAGGACTGCATAACGTGTTCATTGAATTTTTTGATGGTATTTTCACTGCTCATAGGTATCTCTCCTTTATTTGCTCCCGCGAGCGAACAACAAAAACAGACACTGTTACATTATATATTATAACGCCGTTTTGTATGTTAAATCATTAATTATCAGGTAAATGCGGGTAAATTTTTTGTATACAAGTTAACAAGTTTTAATAATCCAGTGCAACATTATGTGAATTGTGTACCAATGCCCTCGTTCGAGAGTATCTCGATGAGGATAGAGTGCGGCACTCTGCCGTCGATGATGACGGTCTTCGACACGCCGCGTCTGACAGCCTCCACGCAGCAGTCTATCTTCGGTATCATACCACCCGAGATTATGCCCTGCATCTTCAGATAGGGCACCTCGCTGACGTTGACCGCGGGAATGAGCGTGGACGGGTCGTCCTTGTCGCGGAGGAGTCCCGCGATATCGGTCATGAGAATGAGGTTTTCCGCACCGAGCTCAGCCGCTATGCGAGCCGCCGCCGTGTCGGCGTTGATGTTGTAGGTGTTGCCGTCCTTGTCGGTGGCAACTGTCGCGATAACGGGGATATTGCCGTTGTTGAGCGCGTCAATGATGGGCTTGGTGTTGACCTGTGTTATCTCGCCTACCCAGCCGAGATCCTGACCGTCGTCGGTCATCTTCTTCTCGGCAACGAGCATTTCACCGTCTATACCGCACAGTCCGACAGCGCTGCCCTTGTGCTGGGCGAGGAGCTGCACGAGCTCCTTGTTGACCTTGCCCGAGAGCACCATCTTCACAACATCAACCGTCGCCTCGTCGGTGTAGCGCAGACCGTTGATGAACTTGCTCTCGATATTGAGCTTTTTCAGCATATCGCTTATCTCGGGACCACCGCCGTGTACGAGCACGACCTTGATACCAACGAGCGAGAGGAGCACGATGTCGGTCATAACAGCGTCCTTGAGCTCCTTGTTGGTCATGGCGTTTCCGCCGTACTTGACAACGACTATCTTGTTGCTGTACTTCTGGATGTACGGCAGGGCGTCGATAAGTATCTGCGATTTATCTTGATTGGATATCTTTTCCATTTCCTTCACACTTTCATATTTAATTCCGAATTCCGAATTATCAAGAGCGGTAGTCTCCGTTGATCTTGACATAGTCGTAGGTGAGGTCACAGCCCCAGCACACGGCTGTGCCGCTGCCCTCGCCGAGCGATACGATGATCTGTATCTCGTCCTCCGCGAGCACCTGCTTGGCGACCTCCTCGTCGAACTCGGTCACGCAGCCCTGACGTCCGAGGGCTATGCTTCCGCCCTTGGAAACCATATCTATATCGACCTTGCTGATGTCGAAGTCAGCGTCGGAATAGCCAACCGCGCAGTAGATACGTCCCGCGTTGGCGTCCTCGCCGAATATCATGGACTTGAGCAGGCTCGAGCAAATAACGGACTTCGCAACTGTCTCGGCGGTCTGCTCATCAGCCGCGCCCGTAACGGCGCACTCGATGAGCTTGGTGGCTCCCTCGCCGTCCTTAGCCATCATACGCGCGAGGTTGAGCATAACGTTGTAGAGAGCGTTCGAGAACACGCCGAAATCCGCGTCCTCGGCGGTTATCTCGGCATTGCCCGCAGTGCCCGAAGCCATCACGCAGACCATATCATTCGTGGAGGTGTCTCCGTCAACGCTTGCTCTGTTCAGCGTCACCTTTACGTTGTCGCTGAGCGCACGCTGGAGCATCTCTGCGGAGATGCTGGCGTCGGTGGTGATGAAGGTGAGCGTCGTAGCCATATTCGGGTGTATCATACCGCTGCCCTTGAGCATTGCGCCCATTACGCAGGTCTTGCCGCCGATCTCAAACTCGACCGCTACCTCCTTGGGCTGGGTATCGGTAGTCATTATCGCTTCGAGAGCGCTCTTGTTTCCACCGTAGTTCAGACCCTCGACAAGCGGCTTGATACCGTTTGCGATAGGCTCTATCGGGAGCACCTGTCCGATAACGCCCGTGGAAGCCACGATGACGTCGTTCTCGCTGATACCGAGAGCCTCAGCCGCAAGCTGACACATCTTCGTTGCCTTCTCGTAGCCGTCGGGATTGCAGGTGTTGGCATTGACGGAGTTCACGATAACGGCTCTTGCCTTGCCGTCAGCGAGGTGCTCCTTCGTCACGAGTATGGGAGCTCCCTTGACCTTGTTCGTGGTATATACTGCCGCGGCTGTACATTCGTTGTCCGCCACTATCATCGCGAGGTCGTTTTTCTTCTGGGTCACGGAAGCTCCTGCGTGAGAAAGTCCGCACTGAACGCCGTTAGCCTTGAAGCCTCTTGCGGCACAAACGCCGCCGTACACGAATTTTACATTGCCTATTTTTTTCAGATCCATAACCGTTTCCTCCTTATGTGTCTATCCTTACGAGCTCACGCAGAGCTAAATTGCGGTAGTTGAGGTCCTCCCTCACTGTGAAGCCCATAGTCTCCCAGAAGTCGTTGCCAGCCTCGTTGTACTTGAAAACGAGGAGCGCGACCTTGCTTATACCCTCGGCTTTGAGAGCGTCCATGCAGGTCTGCACGAGCTTGGTGCCTATGCCCTGACGGCGGCAGGTCTCCCTGACGCAGGCGTGGTGAATGAAGCCGCGTCTGCCGTCGTGACCGCCGAGGATAACTCCCGCGAGCTCTCCGCCGCTGAACGCAACGAACGAGGTATCGGGGTTGCGTCTGAGATACTTCGCAATGCCCTCGCGCGAGTCATCAACGTCGTTGAAGCCCATATTTTTGCTCGACATCCACAGCGCGTAGACGTCGTCGTAATCGTCTATCGTCATCTTGCGTATCTCCACACCGATACCTCCTTGTATCATTTTATACGAGACCTGTCGTCTCGTCTATTCCCATCATTATGTTCAGGCACTGGACAGCCGCGCCGCTCGCGCCCTTGCCGAGGTTGTCGAGGCGTGCGCAGAGCAGTATCTGCTCGTCGCTGCCGAATACGAACACCTGCAATTTGTTCTGTCCGCTGAGAGTGTTCGACGCGAGGAAGAAGCTCTTCTGCTCGTCCGCCGACATCAGCGGCATTACCTCCACGAGCTTCGCGCCCGCGTAGTGCTTGGCGTACATCTCGTGTATCTCCGCGGGAGTGACCGCCTTGGGGAGCGTTCTCGTCTGTATCGGCACGCTTACCACCATGCCGCTGAAATAGTCGCATACCATGGGGTTGAACATCGGCTTGTAGGTCAGACCCG
>CAMHBN010000128.1 GCA_946183385.1 uncultured Ruminococcus sp. | reverse complement strand
CTGCCGACATCGAAAGCAGCATTGCGCCGCTTACTGCGCCCGACAGCAGGCGCGTGAACTTTTCCTTGATCTTCATTTGATTACCTCCCAAATTCCCGTTTGTAATTGTGTTTGGTTTACATTTCTGTTCCCGATCACATTATACAACTTATGAACAAATTGTTAAACCCATATTTTAGGAAAAACTCGGACAAAACGGGGTATAAGCTCGTACTATTATACATTTTGTCTTGACAGAAGATGTTATATAGTGCAAACAAATATTTAGAAATTATTCTAAATAGCTATTGACAACCGCTGACTGTGCTGATATAATCTATTTAGAAAATCTTCTAAATGCCAAGGAGGTCTTGCTATGAACACTGAACTGAGAGAGTATTTACCGCTTCTTATCCCGCTTGTCATCGTGCAGTTCTCGCTGCTCGGCTATTCGCTTTTTCACATCTTCAAGCATAAGAACTACAAGCACGGAAACCGCGTTGTATGGCTGATTGTCGTGATTGTAGGAATGAATTTCATCGGTCCGATACTGTACTTTATTTTCGGCAGGGAAGAGGAGTAACATGATATGAACGTGCTTGAAGTTAAGGAGATACACAAGAGCTTCGGGAGCAAAAAAGTCCTCGACGGTGTGAGCTTTTCCGTGCCCGAAAACTGTGTTTTCGGCTTTATCGGCAGGAACGGCGCGGGCAAGACCACCACTATGCGCGCGGTGCTCGGGCTGCTCGAAACGGACGGCGGCGAGATAGACGTCTGCGGACAGAGGGTCAGCTACGGCAACACGCCGACAAACGGCTGTATCGGCTATCTGCCCGATGTCCCCGAGTTCTACGGCTATATGAACGCCCGCGAGTACCTTGCGCTCTGTGGCAGGATAACGGGTATGGACAGAGGCGACGTCAAAAAGCGGAGCTCCGAGCTGCTGGAGCTTGTCGGGCTCGACAAGGAAAGCCACCGCATAAAGGGCTATTCCCGCGGTATGAAGCAGCGTCTCGGTATCGCGCAGGCTCTCATCAACCGCCCGAAGCTCCTCATTCTCGATGAGCCGACATCTGCCCTCGACCCCGTCGGCAGGAAGGAGATACTTGACATCATCAGCGCCGCAAAGGAGCAGACCTCCGTCATCTTTTCAACGCATATACTCTCCGATGTGGAAAGGATTTGCAGCCGTGTGGCGTTTCTTGAAGGCGGAAAGACTGCTTTCGAGGGCGGTATCGACGAGATACGCGCGATGAAGGGCGACACGGCTCTCGAGCTCTCGCTCGCGATGAGCTCCGACACCGATAAATTGAAGGCGGCTTTTCCCGCGGCTGAGCTCAGGGAGGGAAAGCTCATCTTCCCGAAGGCTTCGGACAGCGACTGCTCCGAGCTCATGGCTTTTCTTGCGGCACAGAATATACCGATAACACGCCTTGAAAGGCACGAATCCGACCTCGAGGACATCTTCATGGAGGTGATAGGCAAATGAAAGGGTTTGTCGCTTTTTTTGAGAAGGAAGTCCGCGAGCTCGTGAGGACGAAGCGCCTGATGATACTGCTCGCCGTATTCGTGATAGTCGGGATAATGAATCCCGCGGTCGCGAAGCTCACTCCCAAGCTGTTTGAACTGATGGCGGACGAGCTGTCCGAGCAGGGGATAGTGCTCGGTGAGGTGAAGGTGACGGCTCTCGATTCGTGGACGCAGTTCGTGAAGAATATGCCTATGGCGCTGATAGTTATGCTGATAATGTTCGGCGGGATATACACCTCGGAATATACGAAGGGCACGCTGATACCTCTGCTGACAAAGGGACTCTCGCGCGGCTCAGTCGTGCTGTCAAAGCTCGCGGCTATGCTCCTCACGTGGAGCGCGGGACTGTGGCTCTGCTACGGGATAACCTACTTCTACAGCGACTGGTACTGGGACAATTCCGCCGTGAACAGGCTCGGATTCGCGTGCTTCTGCTGGTGGCTGTTCGGCGTGCTGATGATATGCTGTATAGTCTTCTTTTCGTCGTTTGCCGGCTCGGGAGCACAGGTGCTCCTCGGCTGCGGAGCGGTCTACTTCGCGATGACTATGGCGGGTCTGTACAGCAGGGCTAAGGAGTACCTCCCGACGCGTCTGTGCGACAGCGCACCGCTGTACAAGGGCGAGCTCGTGCCGTCCGACTACACCGCGGCAGCCGTGATAACTGCGGCGATATCGGCAGTGCTGGTGCTCGCGGCTCTTCCGCTGACGCACAGGCGGCAGGTGTGAGCCCGTATCATATGAATGATGTAAAATATCAGGAGGAAATATGACCAACAAGAAGAAAGAGCTCCTGTGGCTCGCGGCTGCGGCGGCGGGAGTATGGCTGCTCGTTTATGCGGCAATAATCAGCCTGAGGGTGATGACTGCGCTCCCGACGGCGGCAAAGATACCTTTATTTATATTCGTACAGTGGCTGCCGCTTGCTGCGGTGGCTGTGATTATGCGGATACGCGGTGAGAGCTTCCGTGAGTTCCTGCCGACACGTGAAAGGCTCGGACGGCAGGTGCTGCTCGGTATAGCGGCGGGATTTGTAATGTCCGTGGTGCTGATGCTCATACCGTTCGCGCTCGGCTTCAAGGAGTACATCTACACCGACGGCACCTACAGAAAGCTGTGGATAGCGGTGTACTACCTCGTGTCGGACATAATCGGCACGGCTGTCGCCGAGGAGCTCATATTCCGCGGGTACTTCTTTAACAGGCTGCACCGCATAGGCGGAGAAGCTGCCGCAATAGCTGTTTCGTCGCTGATGTTCGGATTCTATCACATCCTCGGGGGCGATATCGCGCAGGTGATCTTCACTGCGGTGATAGGTCTTATCTTCTGTTTCACACGAAAATATGTAAAGGGCTTTTCGCTTTTGTCGCTTATTCTCATGCACGGTATATATGACTTTATGATACCTGTATGGGCAGGGCTTTTCTGAAAGAAAGGAGCGGAAAATGGGATTCCCCGAAACATTCAAGGCTCTGTCCGACCCCGTACGGCGAGAGATACTCGCCATGCTGAAAAAGGGACGGCTGTCGGCTGGTGATATAGCGTCGCATTTTGATATGACGGGCGCGACTGTCTCGTACCACCTGAAACAGCTGAAAAATGCCGATCTCATTTACGAGACAAAGGAAAAAAACTTCATCTACTACTCGCTCAACACCTCGGTTTTTGAGGAGATAATGCTGTGGCTCTCGCAGTTCACGGGCGACAAGACGGAAAAGGAGGTGCAGGAGAATGAAGAATCTGAAAATGAGTGACATCATCTCAGTGGTTCTCTGCCTTTGCATGATAGTATTCGGAGTTGCCGTATATGACAGGCTCCCTGACAGGATAGTAACGAGCTGGAGCATGACGAACGGTCCGACGGGCACGAATCCGAAAGCCTTTGTGGTGTTCGGTATGCCGATAATATTCGCGGTGGTGATACTGCTCTGCTGTATCTATATGCGGCGGCTCGAAAAGCGCGGTACAGGCGGGAAGCTGCCCGCTGTAGTGCGTGTGATGTTCCCGCTGCTGTTCATCTTGGCTCAGCTCGCCGTACTCCTTGCCGCTCTCGGCAAGCTGAAGGATATGCGCTTTGCGGCTTGCCTGTTCGCTTCCGTCTTTATGGTATTCTTCGGCAACTATATGCCCAAGATACGCAAGAACTGGATATTCGGCATACGCACTCCCCACACGCTCGCGAGCGAGGAGATATGGCACAGGACTCACCGCTTTGCGGGCTTTACGGTCACATTCGGCGGTATCGCGGGAGTGATGACAACACTGCTCGGACTGTACATCACCACGTTCGTGATAATTATGGCGGCAGTGTTCGTGCCCGCGATATACGGTGAGGCGATATACTACCTCGGTAAAAAGAAAGATTGAGCTATGCATTGCGATTGACTATTCCTCACGGTTATGGTAAAATAGAATAAAGCATTGTTTCCCGAGCAGGTGAAAAACGCTTGCTCGGGAACACTTTTTCAGGAGGATGAAACATGACTGCCGAAAGAAAAACCAAGGGGAACAAGCCCGTCCTCGCCATATGCTACGACTTTGACAAGACGCTCTCGCCCGACGATATGCAGGCGCAGGGCTACATACAGTCGGTCTACGACGGCGATATACCGTCGTTCTGGAAGGAGACCGACGAGCTCGCCGAGGCTAACGAGATGGACTCCAACCTCGCATATATGTTCAAGATGGTGCATGAGGCGAGAGGTCGTATCGTGCTCACGAAAAAGAGCCTTCAAGAATACGGTTCGAGGGTAAAGCTCTTCGACGGCGTGGAGGAGTGGTTCGGGCGTATCCGCGATTACGGCTCGGAGCACGGCGTTATTGTCGAGCACTACATAATTTCGTCGGGCTTGAAGGAAATGATAGAGGGCACATCTGTCGCGAGAAACGGCGCATTCGAGAAGATATACGCGAGCTCGTTCATGTTCGACGACAAGGGCGTACCGATATGGCCCGCGCAGGTGGTCAATTATACCAACAAGACGCAGTTCCTGTTCAGGATAGAAAAGGGCGTGCTCGACGTAAATGATTCGGGCGTGAACGACTTTTTCGCTCCCGAGGAGCTCCGTGTGCCGTTCAGGAATATGGTCTACATCGGCGACAGCGATACCGATATCCCGTGCATGAAGCTCGTCAACACGAACGGCGGACACTCCATCGGCGTGTACGACAGCGGCACGCTCGACAAGTCGAAGGTGTACAAGATGCTCCACGACAACCGTATCAGGTACTTTGCTCCCGCAGACTATACCGACGGCTCGGAGCTCGACAGGCTCGTGAAGACGATAATCGACCGTACAGCCGCTAACGAGGTGCTTGAGGACTTCCACTTCGGCTGCAAGGCGGAGAGGGCACAGAAGCACCCTGAAAATGAATGAAGCCGTAAAGGAGCGGAGCAATGATTAGGATGAATCTTGTACCGATGCTGCTGTTGCTGCTGGGACTTGCGGGCATGACAGGTACGGTGATATGGGTGCTTGTGCGCGGAAACGGCAACCGTCTGACGAGGCTGTTCGTGCTTTGTCAGGCAGCGGTCATGATATGGCTGGTGTCTCAGCTGATGAAGCTTTACTCCGTGAACACACAGCAGCTCTGGATAGCGTTTGTCGTGGGAAACGTCGGCATAAGTATGTTTGCACCGTCGTGGATGATGTTCGCGGCGGAGTATTCCGACTACCGCGCCTATCTCCGCAAGCCGAGCTATCTGCTGCCTGTGATATCGGTTTTCTTCTTCACGTGTGTCATAACAAACCCGCTGCACAGGATGTACTACTCGGTATTCGAGTACGGGAATATCGTCTGCGGACGGCTTTACTACCTGTCGCAGATAACCTACTATGTGCTGATACTCGGCGGCATAAGCCTGATGTTCATCAAGCACTCGCAGAGCAGCCGCCGCATGACGAGCCAGTCGGTGCTGATAGCGCTTGCGATAGCCGTACCGCTGTGTATCAACACGCTGACCGTCACGAAGATAATTGATACGAGTATCGAGCTGACCCCGCTTTTCTTTGCTTTTTCGGTCGTGATGATACTTATCGCGATAAGCCGTTTCGGGCTGCTCAACGTCAACCGTATCGCTATCAATGACACCATCGACAGCATAGACAGTGCCGTTATGGTATTCGACGCTGACGACATAATGACCTACAAGAACAGGTACGCGGAAACGCTCATATCCGTGGGAACGGGCGCGACGCTCGACGAGCTCATAGCTGCCGTCAAGGAAAAAACGGGCACCGAGCTCAGCAGGGATATGACCTCCAGCGAGCTTTCCTACGAGGGCGCATTCTACAATATCAGGCAGAATTTCTGCACCAACAAGAAAGGCGAGCGTATCGCGAGCATAATCCTCGTCAACAACGTGTCGGAGTATTACGAGCTCCTCGCCGCGGAGAAGAAGCTCTCGCTCGAGCAGGAGCGCAACCGCATCGCGCAGGAGATACACGACTCGGCGGGACACACCTTCACGATGATAAGCT
>CAMHBN010000127.1 GCA_946183385.1 uncultured Ruminococcus sp. | reverse complement strand
GGCAGCGGACTCTGACTCCGTTATTTCGAGGGTTCAAATCCTTCCACCCCAACCAGAAACGCCCGTCACTGATGTGACGGGCTTAGTTATTAGTGAAGAGTGAATAGTGTATAGTGAATAGTAATACTCGCACGGGCGTTTCTGTACTATTCATTATTCACTTTTCACTATTCATTCTTCACTTAATACTATTTTAGGAGAATAAACAATGGATAAGGAGAAGGATTGTATTATTCCAGACCCGGATTTTGAAGGATTTGACGGCATTTTTGTAGGCTCAAAGGACGGTACTGCATTACCTCCCAACAATATTGACTTTTCAAAAATAATACCATATATGAAAGCAAATAATAAATCATTCTATGACCTTTCGCCTGAAGAAATAGAAATGTTCAAGTTTAAGGTGTAAAAAACGCCATGGTTTATGTTATACCCAATTAAAAAAGCTCACGCCTCCGCGTGAGCTTTTCGTTTTACTTATTCATCTTCCTGTATCTCGCCATAAGCGACATAAGGTCGTACTTGCACATTTCGGGCTTGGTGTCCATAAGCTCCTGCTGTGTGACGAGGCAGGGGTTGCGGCGGAACTTATCGCTGCGTTCGCCCGCACGCCAGCCGATGGAAGCCATATAGCAGCACCAGCGCCTGTGCTCGAGAGCCGCGAGCTCATACGCGAAGCCGTCACGCTTCATTGCGTCGAGGAGCTCCGCCTCGGAGCCAATCATCTGCCACGCCGAGCCCGTATACCTCATAAGCTTGCCGTCTCTGCCGAGAAGCTCCTCAAGCTTGTCAGCGAGCTCAACGCCGTTCTCGGCAGCGAGCCGAGGAATGATATCGTCCTTGACCTCGTCGTGATAGGCGGCAGCCTTGCTTGACGAGCGGCGGAACAGCCTCAGGCGGTTCCATTCCTGCTCGGGGTCGTCCTCGGAGTTGTCCGCCGAGCCCGTTTCGTCGGCGGTGATGAGCGCGATATTGTTGTAGAAGTGGTTGTAGTCCTTGGCGCTGCGGTCGATAGCGCGGTTGATGATCATATCGAGGGTTATAACGACGCTTCTGTCGTCGATCAGGCTGACGTCCGCAAGAGCGCTGTCCTCGGCGGAGATATAACCCGCGAGCCTGCGGTCGGTGTCCATGCGCATAAGTATGGGGAGCTTCAGCCCGCGTTCGGCGAAGAGCTCCTCAAGCTGCATTGCACAGTTGACGGATAGGTCGATGTTTTCGAGAGCGATGATCGCGTAGGTGTACGGCTCGGAATCGAGCTTGCCGCGGATGATATCGAAGAATCCGACGTGCGCGACGTTGAGCTCGTGGAAGTTTATTTCAAGCAGACCGTCGGCGACCTCGCTCCTCAGCACAGCCTTATCGTCGGAGATATCGAAGCTCTCGCGGCTGAACTGATTGAGGAAGACTGCCTTTTTCGCCTTGATACAGTTGTCGAAGACGTCGATGACGATGCGGTTGCTCTCGTGCACGACGCCGAGGTTCATCGCCTGCAATACCGCCTGCTGACCGAGCTGACCGAAGCCCGCCACGAGCAGGTGGACGTTCCAGTCCCTGAGCGGCGTGTCCGTTCCCTTGTATACCTTATGGAGCGGGTGGTCGGAGTACATCTTATGTATCTGCATTTCGGGCATACTTATGAGCTCGAGGTCGAAGTACGCGTCAGTGCCCGCGGCGCTGTTGTAGTATTCGGCGATGAGACGCCCGATGCCCTCCTCCTCGCACCTGCACGACACCTTTGTCCCCGCCGCGAGCCTTATCCTGTCAGGCGAGTCCTTCTCGTTGAGGCGGAAGAGCTGGAGCAGCGAGAAATTGCGTATCGAAGAGTTCTCGAAGAGGATGATGTTCGCCGCGGCCTCGATGTGCGTCTTTGCGAGCAGAGCGGGCAGCTCCGTCTCCTTGGCTTTGAGCACGTCCGCGGAGTGGACGATATATCCCGTTCTGTTGAGGCGATAGACCTCCTCGCTGTCCACGGCTTCTGCGGTCACGATATGCACGCAGACCTTCTTCGGGTCGGAGGTATTGTTCTTGAGCATGGACTTCACGTCGTCGTTGTAGCCGAAAACTACGATATGACGGCAGTTCTTGTTCCTGCGGAAGAAGATGATGAAGCGCAGTATCCTCTCGAGGAACTTGTAAATGAAGGATATCGTGCAGTACGGCGCGGTGAATACCGCGACGCAGTATGCATAGCCGATACCCTTATGCAGCGGCGACGGGTCATCCTTGATGAAGGCTACGGTGTCCTTCAGTGTTACGGTAGCCTTGAAGCCGAATGCGTTGATACTGTTCTGGAGCACGAGCAGGTACTTGAAGAACGCCTCGTAGTTCCTGTAGTAGATGAGTCCCTGCGCCGTAGCTATGAGGAATGACAGCACGGCGAGCAGGAATATCAGCCGCGTAGTTTTTTTGCGGCTCTTGTTATTGTTCATTTATCTGTCCTTTCACTCTTCTCCGAGAGCCGAGAGGTAACCCTTTGCGGCGTCGAGCAGCTGCTGAGTGGAGTATATCGGGAAGAAGCCTATCTTGTTGCGGTCGGAGTCCCTGATAAATACAATATCTCCGCCTGCGGGAGCGCACGCGAAGTCATCGACCCTGTATCTTACGGTGAATCTCGTCTCGTCGATGTACCACGCCTGCGAGCCGTTCCAGATGGCGTATACAGGCGAGCCGTCCCCTGTGCTTACCGCGTCGAGCTTGTCCGCGTTCGAGCTGTCGCTTTCGCGGATATCGTTGTCGTTTTCGTCCTCGAAGTCGAGGCGGCAGCTCCTGCCGGTGATGCCGTCGGCGTTCATTTCATAGAGGCGCGAGTCGCGGCAGAGCACTGCGAATGAAGCCGATGTTATCGGGATAACGGAGACAGGCTCCTGACTTGTGCCGTTGAGCGAAATGGTATTTTTCAGCTTGCCCGTGGAGGCATCATAGAGTGAAACTGTGCGGTCGCTGAAGAACACTCCCACGGTATCGTCATTCTGCCAGAAGATACGCAGGATATCGAGCCCTTCATCGTCGGCGGGGTCGAATTCGAGGTTCAGGTGCTGACCGAGGCTGAAATCGTGAACGATGAGGGCGGTCTTGCTGTCCTCGCCGTTGAACTGCGCATAGATAGCGGAAACGGCATACATTCCGCCGATGACCTGCTTGTCGTAGCTGTAGTTGGTATCGTCCTTGACAGCCCAAGGCGTACAGTTGCCGTCGGGAGTGACAAACACGAGGTTCCTGTCCGAATCCGCGAGGTAGTACGCGCCCTTGTCGGTGGAGACTATCTTCATACCGTTGCGCTGAGCCATGGGAGAGTCGGAGATGATATTTGATGTGCCGCTTGAAGCATCGACGGTAGCGGTGACCTCGTCGCTGAAGCTGCCGTTCGGGGAAGCGTTTACCTCGTAGTCCTTGAGCGTGCTGACCTCAGTCAGCTTTTCGCCCTTCACGTCGTAGATGAAGAGGTGCTTTACGAGATCGGCTCCGCCGTTGTACTTGCCCTCGGGGAAGAAGGTGGCTGTCACAGCCGCATAAGCTCCGTCATCGGAGACGGCGAGCACATCACGCGAGAACATATACTCGCCCGCGTCGATGTCGGTATAGGACGGGTTATCGCTGACGTACTGGATATACGCGATATTGGAGTAGTTGTCGGCAGTCGCATATTTACCGCGGCTGTAGCTGCAAAGCGAGAGTGCGGTGTTCATCTTCTGTACCCTGTATGCCGCATTGTCGGAGCTGTTGCCCGTGGTGTAGCTGCCGAGGCTGACAACGTATTCCGCGCCCTCCTTTACAGTGAATATAACAAGGCCGTCGGCTCTGAACGACGCGTCAACGACCTCGCTGTCGAAGGGGATATACGCGATGACCGAGCCGTCCTCATAGTCGATGAACGAGAGCGAGAACTTCGTCATCACAGCAAGGACATCGTGCTCATAGCCCGAAACCTTGGGGATATGAGGAACTCAGTACCGCCGTTCTGATAGTTTATCGGGAGCTCGGCGCTCCACAGCTGTTCCTTCATCTCGCTGTCATAGCGGGTGATGGAGGTCCTTATATCGAACGCGAGCACACTGCACGCGGTAATGACAGGGTCTGTGCCGATGAATCGGAACGTCGTATTATTGATACCGCCCGCGTTTGCGAATCCCACCTCGACCTCATTTCTCGGCTCGATGGAGTGATCCTTGATGTCGAATGCCCTGACGGCCATATCGTTCTGGCTGTAGACATAGAGGACGCCGTCCTTCACGGTCAGTATCGAGATATCCATGAAGAAGCCGAAGGTGGATTTTGAGGCGTCCGTGACCTTCACGGAATCAACCTCCGCGCCTGTTTCGCGGTCGATTATCTCGAGGTATACGTCATTTCCGGGGAAGGAAAGACCGTTCGGCATAACGTTCTTGTCCTGATACAGACGGAGCACGTATTCTTCATCGAACATCACGTCGTAGTAGGTGTTCGCCTTCTCGGAGGGAGCAGCCTTCCACTTGACCTCGCCCGTTGCGCCGTCGAGACGCCATACGGTCCTGTCGGAGTTGTAGACATAAACGTCGCCGCCCGTGCCCTCTTCATCGTCATCTACGACGTGTACGTAGTTGGTATATATCTTGTTGAAGACTGAGCTGTTCTCATAGGTGATACTGCTCGGGGTAGCCGTAGATTCAAAGTAGCTTTGAGTTTCATGGTCGATGTCGAAGTAAGCAGTCAGCTCGTTGGAGCTTTTGCCCGTCTCGGTCGCGAACTCGCTGTCGGTCGCCGCTATCTTCTTTATGAGACTGCCGTTTTCGGCGTCCCAGAAGTAGATACCGGTGGCGTCCTGAGTTACGATGGACTTGCCGCCGCCCATAAATGAGAGCTTCTCGACCGCGCATTCGTGCCTGAGCGCAAGCTGCGGCACGAGCTGGCTGTGCTTGAACATACCGAGCTCACGCGAGAGCGCGTACTCAGCCTCGGGGAGAGCCGTACTGCCGTCAGTCGGCACAGCCGCAACCGCTTTTTTAATAGCGGGGATAAGGCTGCTCTCCTTGAAGAGGTTCTCGGACTCGGCAGCGAGGTGTCCCTCATTCTCGATGCGCAGGTTGATGTTCTGAGCCTCTATCTGCTCCTTCTGCTCCGTTATACGTTCATTCTGCTTTTTTATCTTCACGTTCTTGCCGCTGATAGTCACCGCGGAGGCGACGCTTATCACAGTAATGAGCGAGAGTATGCCCGAAACTCCGCCGAAGATACGCCTTCTGCGGGCAGCCTCGCGGCGCTTCTCACGCTGGAAGAGGTCGTTGAAGTCGCACCCGAGCAGGGGAGCGGCGATACGCAGGTACTCGGTATTGAGCTTCTTCATCGACTCCTTGAGCGTATCCGCCTTGATATTGGCAGCAAGCGGTTCTACCTCGACCTTGACCTTGACCTCCTCGCCCTTTTCATTGGTAGTGGTCATCTCGGTGTAGGTGAGCTCCTCGGGGAAGGACTCGTGCGGCTCACCGCTTACGAGGAGGGTGATTATATTCTGATTGGTATTGTCGTGGAGCGCACGGAAGCGCTGGAGCTCCTGCATACACCACTTCGACTCGGTATATTTCGGCGAGCATATCACAATGAGGTACTCAGAGGTCTCGATAGCGTTCTTGATATCCTCGCTGAGGTCGCTGCTCGACTGGAGCTCCGACACATCGCGGAATATACGCCAGTTCTCCTTGGTCTTGCCGAGGTTCTTGGGCGGCTTGTAGCTTTCGAGGAGCTTCTGTAATTTTTCCGCTGCCTGCATATCGGGTTCGAGGTGGCGGTAGCTTATAAAGGCTTTGTACTTGTAATCCATGACCTATCTCCTTGACAAAAAATATACATACAAGGACATTTTACCACATTCTCCACGAAAATGCAATACCTCGGCACGTGATACCCTGTAGGGGCGGATATCATCCGCCCGTATCAAAACGGCATTGCTATAGCGCGCGGAATAATTCCGCGGGCATAAAATTACGGAACGGCAGAAGGGGACGCTCTCCTTCAGAGCGTCCCCTCTTCAAAAACGATTCACCGAATC
>CAMHBN010000126.1 GCA_946183385.1 uncultured Ruminococcus sp. | reverse complement strand
CCATTCGCCGTCTCCGAGGCGGGTCACCGTGCCCTCGGCGTTGAGCTTGTCGAGGCTCATATTGACGGGCGAGGTGAACGCGCACGCGAGCTTGTTCTCGCGGACTGAGCTCCCGCCCATCGGTGACGAGCAGGACGTCAGGCATAATATCGCTCCAAAAAGGAATACGGACGTAAAAAGTCGCTTCATAACTATCTCTCCTAATCAGATATTATGTATACTTTATACGTCCGTATTATTATTTGAGCACTTAAATCTTCTGGCTCTGCTTCTCTTTCAAAATCCTGAATGCGTCCGAGATGCTGTCAACGATGTCGCGCGGGAGCATTGCCTCCTGTCCGAGCTTGTCGGCGGCTGCGTCGCCCGCGAGACCGTGCATATACACTCCCGCACAAGCCGCGTCGAACGGAGCATAGCCCTGTGCCGCCACAGAGCCTATCATGCCCGCGAGAATGTCGCCGCTTCCGCCGCGGCTCATGCCGGGGTTGCCCGTGTGGTTGGCGGCGGTGTGATTCGCGTCCGCGATGAGGGTTCCCGCGCCCTTCAGCACCACCGTGATACCGTACTTCTCGGCGTATTTTTCAGCCACGGTCACGCGGTTGTCGTTTATCATCTGCGTGTCGCATTGCAGAAGCCGCGCCATCTCGCCCGCGTGAGGAGTGATGATGACCTCGGACTTCCTGTTCATTAGTATTTCTATGTCCTCGGCTATGCAGTTTATTCCGTCTGCGTCGATGACCACGGGGATTTCGGCGTTCTGCACAACGAATCGCAGTATCTCCCTGGTGTCGTTTGTAACGCCCATGCCCGAGCCGATAACGATTGCCTTCGACTTCTTCATCGCGTCGAGGAGAGCGTCCTTGCTGCTGTCGAACAGCATATAGCCGTAGTCGTCGCACTCTGCTTCTATGTAGGTCGCCTCGGGAGCAAGCACCGATACCGTGTCTATGCACTTTTCCACTGACATGAGGCGGACAAGTCCAGCGCCCGTGCGGAGAGCTCCCTGCACCGCGAATGCCGCCGCTCCTCGCATTGAGGAGCTGCCCGCGATGACGAGCACGCTGCCGAAGCTGCCCTTGTGAGCGTCCTTCTCGCGCTTGGGCGGGAAGCCCGCGAGGCTGTTCCTGTCGAGGCGTATGTAGCCGCGTCCCTCGCCGCTGACGTCGCAAGCCTTAGGAGGTATGCCGATGTCGGCAATGGTGAGCTTGCCGCAGTATTTGCGGAGCGGGTACTGCGACATACCGAACTTCACAAAGCCGAGACAGAGCGTCTCGTCCGCCTTGAAGGTGCCCTGCGAGACCGTGCCCTTGACGGAGTCGCCGCCGCTCGGTATATCGAGGGCTATCCTGTAAGCGCCTGTGCCGATTGCGAATATCGCCTTGATGTCGTTTTCAAGCTCGCCGCGGTAGCCCGTGCCGAACACGCCGTCAACGAGTATGTCCGCGGAGACGACAGCCTCCCTGACGTCGGTCATGCGCTGTTTTTCATGCAGGAGGAGCTTCTCCATCGGCGTGAGCTCCTTCTTGCTCTTCAGCGAGGTGACGTCCCTGTCCTGTATCGTCATGTAGTCGAGCTCCGCCGCCTCGATAGCCGCTTCAATGCCCTCGCTGCGGTAGCCCGTGACCTTCTTCACCTTGTCGGGCAGACGGGCGAACATCTCCTGCGCGAGCTCCGTTTTCGGAGCCTTCACGAGGTTCACCACCGTGACGTTGTAGCCCTTGTAGATGAGCTTTTCCGCCGCCACGTAGCAGTCGCCGCCGTTGTTGCCGCTTCCCGCGAGGAAGACCACGTTCGTCTCCTCGGGAGGTGCGCCGTTCTCGCGCGCACTGCACTGCATTATCAGCTCCGCAAGCTTGCCTCCCGCGTTGAGCATGAGCTCACGCTTCGGGACTCCGAGCTTCTCCGATTTTTCCTCGATGACCGATACCTGTCTTGGCGTTACTGCCAGCATTTATACCACTCCTTTTAATCCGCCGCTTCCTCCAGCTTTGCGCGGAGTGCGCGGGGAAGATTTTTACTCATATTCTCCAGCATATTGTCGTTCGGACAGAACACAAGGCGGGTGCTTCCGTAAGCATCGTGGTCGAAGTCGGCGTACCACTCCTCGGAGGCGATGTTGCTCGTGGCGAATACCACCGTCATATCGTCCGTCTCCTCGGGCGTATCATCGTCGTATCTGCCGAAGTCTTTGAATTTGCCCACGCTTACCTCAAGCATGGATTTGCGCTTCTTCTTCGCGATTATCTTGTCCACCTCAAGCTCGCCGTTGGTGAAGGTGTATTCGTACTCCACGTACATATTCGAGACGATATAGTACGTGCCGTAGCCCGTTACCGCCGCGAGGACGAGCCCCACGAAGGGGATAAGACCCTGTCCGAGCATAAGCACCGCTGACAGCGCAAGCGCCACTGTCATGGCTATGCCGCCGACGATTATCACCGCACGCTTTGCCTTGTCGCTGCCTGTGAGTTCCTTCTTTACGAGATGTTCCGCAAAATTGTCCATTCTGTTTCTCCGTTCTGATTATTATTGTACGTTCTTATTTTAGCACATCGTTTCGGAAATTGCAACAGGCTGATTGGAAATATTTATATGTTGGATTTGGCAGGGCTCGCGGGGATAAAACTGCGGTCTGTATGGGTGAGCGAGCTTGCGAGCGCCCGCGTGAATCGGCAGCGCGGACACCGCGCAAGAAAAATTCCCCTTGACTTTTCGTCAGGGGGAATTCTCGGCGCCGATGTACTCTCAGCAGCCACAGCCGCAGTTGTTGTTATTGCCGCAGTCGCAGCCGCCGCATCCGCAGTTGGAGAAGAGAAGGATGAAGATGAGGATGAGGAGGATTATCCACATACAGCTGTTGTCTCCGAAGCATGAATTACACATAAGATTTTCTCCTTTGGTGGTTGTATTTGAAGCGCTTCGTTCGCGTTTCATAGTACATAGTATGCCTGACGCGGATTTGTGTTACAAATTTTTTCGCGTGGCTGTATTTCGACCGTTATCGCGCGGATACGGTGGCATAATATATAATGCATTATTGTGCAGGACAAAGGAGGAGAAGCAATGATAAATACAGACAGATTCACAAAAAAGGCTTCCGAGATAATCGAGGGAGCTGTCGGGTTAGCTTCCGAAATGGGGCATACCTACGTCGGGAGCGAGCATATCCTGCTCGCGATGACACGCGACGGCACTTCCGCAGCCGCCGAGATACTCATCGACAACGGCGTCGCCTACGACGACCTGCGACGGGTGATAGTGGAGCTCGTCGGGCTCGGCACACCGTCGATACTCAGCCACCGCTATTTCACGACAGCAACAAAGCGGATACTCGAAAACTCGTACGACATCGCCCGCAGCGACAAGAAGAAGCAGGCGGCTCCCGAGCATATACTCGCGGCTATTATAAAGGAGTCGTCGTGCAGTGCCTGTACCGTCATAAAAAAGGCGGGCGGATGTATGACGGGGATATGCAGTGAGCTCGAGATGATAGGCTCGTCAGAGGTGAGGGGAGAGCTGTACGAGGCGATAAAGCCCAAGCTCTCGCACCTGCCGAACCTCTTCCGCTACGGGCGCAACCTCACCGACATCGCCCTCGTCAAGAAGAACGACCCGCTCATCGGGAGGATAACCGAGGTAGAGCGCGTATTGCAGGTGCTGTCGCGGCGAAGCAAGAACAACCCCTGTCTCATCGGCGAGGCGGGCGTCGGCAAGACCGCAATAGTCGAGGGCGTGGCGGAGCTCTTCGTGCGAAACCTCGTTCCCGATTCGCTCAAAAACAAGTTCATCTTCTCGCTCGACCTTGCCTCCCTGCTCTCGGGGGCGAAGTACCGCGGCGACTTCGAGGAGCGCATCAAGGCTTGTATCGACGAGGTCGTCAACGCTGGCAACATCATCCTCTTCATCGACGAGATACATCTGATAGTCGGGGCGGGAGCCGCTGAGGGCGCCATTGACGCGGCAAACATCATGAAGCCTCAGCTCTCGCGCGGAGAATTGCAGATAATCGGCGCGACCACGGTCGAGGAGTTCAGCCGCACCATCGAGAAGGACTCCGCTCTGGAGCGGCGCTTTCAGCCGATACAGGTCTGCGAGCCCGACTGCGAGAGCTGTATCGAGATGATACGCGGGCTGAAAAGCCGCTATGAGAGCTACCACGGCGTGGAGATACCCGACGAGATGATAGACGCCGCGGTCAATATGGCGACGCGGTATATCTCCGACCGCTTCCTGCCCGACAAGGCGATAGACGTCATCGACGAGGCGTGCGCCTGCGCGAAGATACGTCATGATACGGGCGCGAGGAAGAAGGATTCGCGATTCATCGAGCTCCGCGGGAAAAACGTGGATATCAGCAGGCTCGGACATATCATCGGCAACGGCGAGAAGCCCGTTCTCACGGTCGAGGACGTAATGTCCGTCATCTCGGGCAGAACCGGGATTCCGCTCAGCCGCGTCACCGTCGAGGACGCGGTGAAGCTGACCTTTCTCACGAAGGAGCTCTCCGAGCGCGTCATCGGGCACAGCTATGCCGTAAAGAAGGTCACGAACGCCGTATGCCGCGCAAAGTCTGGACTGCGCGAGAGCGGCAGACCTTCCGCCTCCTTCCTCTTTGCGGGTCCGTCGGGTGTGGGCAAGACTGAGCTCGCACGGGCTCTCGCGGAGAATCTGTACGGCTCGGAGAAGAAGCTCATCCGCGTGGATATGTCGGAGTATATGGAGAAGCACTCCGTCTCGAAACTGATCGGAGCTCCGCCCGGGTATGCGGGCTACGACGACAAGAACACCTCCCTCTGCGACAAGGTGAGGCGCGACCCGTACTCGCTAATTCTCTTCGATGAGATAGAAAAAGCCGACCCCGAGGTGCTGAATATACTGCTTCAAATCATGGACTACGGCACGCTGACGGATTCGGCGCTCCGAAAGGTCAGCTTCCGCAACTGTATGATTATTATGACGTCGAATGTCGGGGCGGAGACGCTCGCGGGGAAGACTTCACTCGGTTTCGGTACGGAGCAGAGCCGCGCCGACGAGGAGCGCGTCCTCGAGGCGGTGCGTACGCATTTCACGCCCGAGTTCACGGGACGTATCGACGAGATAATCGTGTTCCGCAGTCTTGAACTCGACGACCTTATGAAGATAAGCCGCAAGGCGATAGACGACCTATGCCGCAGGGCTAAGGCGCTCGGTATAGAGCTCAGCTACACGGACGAGGTCGTGCAGGCGATAGCCGCCGCGAAGGAGACCGACCGCTACGGTGCGCGTCCGATAAAGCGGCGCGTCACCGACATGATAGAGAATGAGCTCGCGAAGATGATAATCGCTGCCCGAATCAAGAGCGGCGACGCCGTCGAATTAGCTGCCGAGGACGGGCATATCCGCATCAGCAAGGGAGTGACGGTATAAGAGCTCAGTGTAGGGGCGGATATTATCCGCCCGCAAGCTCGTATTAGAGTGAGTAATGAATAGTGAATAATGTCGGTATTGCCTGACGTCGATGTTTTCGTAGGGGACGCCGCCCTCGGCGTCCCATGATATTTACAGTAAAAAAGCGCAGGGATAAACCCTGCGCTTTGTTCATATATATTTCAGAATTCCAAGCATACTTCCGTGTTGCATTTTTTCGCGAATTGAAGCGCTTTCCAGAATACGGGAGCTTCTTGCTGGCTTGTGTATTCCTTGAAGAGGCTCTCGGTTTTTTCCAGTGCAGAATTGGGAATGATCTCTTCTTCATAATCATCTATCAACAGGTTGAACTCGTCGTTCAGTCTGTCTAAGAAATCGCAATTCCAAAGATGATTATATCATTTTCGTAGTCCATAACGCCTTCTTCGTCTATCGGAATCGCAATTGTTTTGTCGTACTCAGTATACATTTTCCCTGTTCCTTCCGGTTCTTATTTGCCGTTATGAGTGAACAGCTTCCTTATGCCGTCAATTAGCATTGTCAGGTAGCGGAGCATGGGCTCGGCGATTATCGAGAAGTTCACGCACAGCAGTATGCACTGCACCGACATCCCGCTGATACCGAAGAACTTGCTAA
>CAMHBN010000125.1 GCA_946183385.1 uncultured Ruminococcus sp. | reverse complement strand
GCAGTATCATCTACAGCATTTCAAATTATGCTCTGAGTCTTGACAAGCTCCGCCAGCCGACCGAATCAGAGCTTTCAGACAATATGACCGGCGCGTCAATGCTGAGTCCGCCTGTTATGGGAGACGAGCAGTATCCGGTATATCTGATACTCGACGACGGGATATACGGCATGACCGCGGACGGCGGCAAGGTCATGCTCGCAGACTTCTCCGCCTCGAACATAAAAGCGACCGATATTTTGGCAGTGCTGCCCTTCGGCGAGGGTAGGTTCATTGTTTATACCGACACGCTCTCGCTGCTGACTGTACGCCCGGACGATTACAAGGAGGAACGGGAAACAGTCATTGTGGGAGTTCACGATACCATTTCGACTGAATTGCGCGGTATAGGCACTGATTTTGCACGCTGCAATGACAGCTATCAGGTGGAATTCCGCGAATACGCCTCTGACAGGGACGACCTGTGGAAGGATATTCTCGCGGACGATTCGCCCGATGTCTATGCCCCTTACGACCACGGCGAGGTGATAAGGTATATCAACCTCGGCGCAATAGCTGACTTCGGCGAGCTCCACGATAAGTACGGAGGCATGACAGAGGACGACTTCCTGCCGAATATCGTCAGCGGCATGAAGTACAAGGGCAAGCTGTATTCAATGGGTATGTATTTCCGTCCAGACCTGTTTATGGCTAACCGCGAGGTGCTCAGCCGTGAGCAGGCAAAGTGGAACTATGATGAATTCTACGATTTTGTGGCGTCTCATCCCGGTATGTATCTTGCAGAGCACGGCACAATGGACGATGCGGAGCATTGCTTTGCATGGATCTGCGGTATGAACTACTACGACTGGGTAGACTATGACAATGCAGAGTGCAGCTTTGATTCTCCTGAATTCATAAAGCTGCTGGAGTTCTGCAAGAATGCTAACTATATCGGAAGCTACGGTGACAGCTACTACGAAAATATCTCTGCCGAGCAGCTGGCACTGGACGGAACTGAAAATATGAGTCTGCTCGGAAATAAAAAGGTTATCTTCGCTGACGCAAGATACGGAGGAATGATCGAATCCTTCACAAATGCATGCGCTGCACACTCTATGTCGGCTGACGATATCACCCTTGTGGCACTGCCAAACAGCACTCGCAGCGGCACCTTCCATATGCAGGACGAATACTGCGTGCTGACGAGCGGCAAATGTCAGCAGGGCGGCTGGGAATTTGTAAACTATTTGCTGAGCTACGATGTTCAGACCGAGGATCCTGAGCGCCGGATCTATCTCACTCACAAGGACGCTTTTGAAGATATCTGGGAGCAGCGTGTGAAAGCGCTTAATGACACCGACCGCGAGGTACACGGCAATGTAAGCGGATACTCATTCGCCTATAAACCGTATCTCTCGCCGGAACAGTCTGATTACATAAAGGAGACGGTTCTGTCCTGCGACAGGCTCGGTATCTGGGACGAAAATATAAGTCCCATACTCTATGAGGAATTCGGCAGCTACATCGCGGGCGAAGCGTCCGCCGAGGACTGCGCAAAGCATATACAAAACAGAGTTTCGATAGTTCTCAGCGAACAGTCGTAAACTGCGATAAAAGAAGAAAGGCTGCGTAATAACCTGCGCAGCCTCCCAAAAATGCCTATTTTTTCTACAGCAGAAACGGGTTCAAAGTCCTCGTATTACTTCTGTATGGATATTACGATCATACCTTTTGAGGGGGAGTTACTGTTATATCGAGCTTGTGACGCAGTCCTCGCCGCAGGCTTCGATCGCCTCGGCTGAGCCCACGATACAGCGGCGTCCGAGAGCCGAGAGCGCCTCTGCCGCATTCAGCAGGTCATCGGACGTGAATGTGAGCATACGCCTGCGATTCTCGCGGCGGCTCTCCTCGGTAATGCCGCGGAAATATATCTCGTCGGCGGTGCAGCCGTAGGTGCTGTCGGACATCAGCGGCTCCTTCTGCGCGATACTGCTGATTATGTACGAGCTGATATCTGGCTTCGCAGCGCAGTAGCTCCGCAGGAACTCCGCCGCGTTCTCATAGGCGGTGATAGCTCCCGAGGGTGACGGGTCGCGGTAGGAGTAGAATGCCGCCTCGCCCATATTGTTCGCGCCGAAGCCCGTTCCGTAAGCTCCGCCCTTGACGCGCACCTCGTTCCACAGGTACTCGTAGGAGAGTATCGTCGAAAGCACGCTCCACAGCGCCTTGTCGGTCTCGTAGGTCGGGAGCACAGCGCCCGAATAGGACACACCGGATGGAATGATAATGCCCTGATTTTCGGGAGTTTCAAGCCTGAACGCAGCCGCAGTTCGTGCGGGAGCCTCGCCGTCGGGGAGCTTAGCCGCGAGAGCTCCGAGCGTGAGCTCGCTCGCGGAAACAGTGCCCGCCGTGAGCCTTGCCTTACAGAACAGCTTTGCAGCTATCGCCTTGAATTCGCCAATAAGTCCCGCAAGTTCGTCGTCGGACGGCTTGGCTATCGCGTGCAGCGACCTGTACGCCTCATATCCGCACAGGAGCTCGTTCATCGCAGATTCCGCCGACATACCGCTCCTTGCGCGGCGCATAGCTATGCGGTGACCGTTGGCGATGATGTCCTGCTTCATATCCTCATCGCACTGGAGCAGTATCTCGCGTATCTGCTCGGAGCTGTCGTAGACTGTCTCGGTGAGGAGCTCGCCGATGAGCGCGAGGGCGTCGTCGGTCTTGTGGTCGAGGAAGCTCGCCTTCACCTTGAGGCAGGGACTGCATTCATCGGTACAGCCCTCCTTGGCGAATACAGCGGCGGAGATATCGAGCTTGCCGAGCGTGCCCGTGATACGCTGCTGGAGCTCCTCGCCCGAGCATTTCTCGGTGGGGAGCTCTGAGATGAGCTCTGTCATAACGGCGAGCATCTCAAGCTCGCGCTGAGTGAAGTCCGCAGCCGCGAAGTACAGAGCGACCGAGGATATTCCCTTATTACGGGCAGGGTGACGCAGCACGGTGATACCGTCCTCCTCTGCCTTCTCAGTCCTGAATTCGAGCGGGAGCTCACTGACCTCCGAGAGCGGCAGAGTCGGCAGAGTGGCTAAATTCTCGGGCGTATCGGGAGTCGCCTGCCACTCGTCGAGCCTGCGGTTGAGCTCTATCAGTTCCTCCTTCTCAGCCTCGGACATTGCCGCCAGCTCCGCATTTACGCGCTCCTGCTCTATTTTCTTCTGCTCGTCGCCGTAGGTGTGCGACGGGAGCATATACAGCGTAACAGCGCCCTTCTCGTCGAGGAGCCACTCTGCAAGAAGTTTCTCGTAGTAGTCGGTGTCAAGCTGCCTGCGCAGGAAGTCAAAGATGCTGTCGCAGTCGAGTTCGAGCAGCGGGTCGCCGCCGTAGAGCCACGATTGCAGGCATATTATGCCGCGGATAAGTCCCTGCGGCTCCTGAAGCTCCTTGGAGCGGAACTCGTACCTGTCGATAGCTGCGGCAAGAGCAGAGCGGCTGATACCTTCATTGACGAGCTTTGACACGGTCTCGCGGACAGTTCCGAGCAGTGCGGGCGCGTGCTCCATATCGGTGTTGAATATTTTCAGTGCACCGTAGGGCTGGGCTATGCCGTCCTCGATACCGAGCTCGACGTCGAGACACAGTCCCGTATCGAGCAAAGCACGCTTCAGCGGCGCCTCATTCGAGCCCGCAAGAGCCTCTCCGAGCACGACAAGAGCATTTCCTCTGTTGACATCTTCCCACGAAGCCATGACCTTGCCGAGCACGATATGCGTATGAGCTTTCTCGTCCTCCTCGGGAGCGATCTCGTAACAGCACGACTTCTCCGCGGTCGCGACGGGCTTCTGCACGGGGATATCTATGGTGTCGCTGCTCTTTTCGTACTGCGAGATGTAGCTGTCGATAAGCGCGAGCACTGCCTCGATATCAACTGCGCCGTCGAGGTAGATGTACGAATTCGACGGGTGGTAGTGGCGCTTGTATGTATCAACGAACTGCTCGTAGGTAAGGTCGGGGATAGCGGCAGGCTTTCCGCCCGATTCGTACCCGTAGCAGGTATCGGGATAGAGCATAGCCATGAGCTCCTCCTCGATACGGTTGTATATCGAGGACTCGACGCCCTTCATCTCATTGAACACGACGCCCTTGTAGAGAGGCTCATCGCCCTCCGAGCGCCACTCGATGTGGTGTCCCTCCTGATAGAATATCTCGGGCACTGAGCCGATATGCGGCTTGAACACGCCGTCGAGGTAGACCCCGATGAGGTTCATGAAGTCGCGGTCGTTGCGGCTCGAAACGGGGTACATCGTCTTGTCGGGGAAGGTCATCGCGTTGAGGAAGGTGTTCATCGAGCTTTTCAGCATATACAGGAACGGGTCCTTGACGGGATAGTTCTCCGAGCCGCCGAGCACCGAGTGCTCGATGATGTGGAACACGCCCGTGTCATCGGTGGGCGGGGTCTTGAAGTTGACGGAGAAGACCTTGTTCTCATCGCCGTCGTCGAGCCACACAAGCTGTGCGCCCGTCCTGTCGTGTATCATTTCGACCATATTGCCCGCAACTCTTCCCGCGGGACGTATCCTTGTTACCGTGAATCCGTGGATAGTATCGTTTATCTTCATGTATTTCTCCTTATTTTGATTTATTTTTGCGTTCGTAGTATTCAGCCTTGTCCTTGTCGCACTTTTCCTTTGCCTCAACGAGTACCTGTCGGAAGTCCTTCGTCTTGTTCGGCTTGTAGGCTGCCGCGCCCTTGGCTACGGAGAGGCTATGCTCCCCTTCCCTGCCCGAATTGTAGTGCCTGAGCTCGCTCTCGAACTTGGCAAGGAGTATCTCCGTATCAATGAGGGCTGCTCCCTCGGTGATGACGATGAATTCGTCTCCCGCAACGTGGTATACATTATCGCTGCCGAAGAGCTTCTTTATCAGCCGCGCACACTCGAACATCACCGCATCGCCCGCCTCATAGCCCTTGGCGGCATAGACCTTTTTCAGCCCGTTGATATCGAAGAAGGCTACCGTGAACTTTGCCTTTCCAGTCCCGATAGTCTCGCCGAGCTTCCCGACGCGGAGCTTGTAGGCTGCTTTATTGCCCGTATCCGTTACGTGGTCGGTGTAGACCTCGGAGTCTATATACTCGACGTAATTTTTCAGTCTGCCGTACACTGATGTAAGGCTCGAGCTGAGCTCCTCGTACTCGCTGCCGGCAGCCTTTTTCGTGCTCTCGCCCTCGGAAATAGCCTTCAGAGCGGCATTCCCGCCCTCAGAGTTCAGCCCGAGCTTATTCTTCGGACTTTGCAGGATAGCCGTGTCAAGGCGCTGAGTTGCAGCATCGAGCTCGCCGATGGTCTTCATCATCTCCGAAAAACGCTTCCTGTTCTGAACCATCATTATCAGCGATATACCCACGCCGACAAGGAGAGCCGCCGCTGTGATACCGAGCGCGACCATCCTGATAGAATTGAGCTTGCCGTCGTACCACTCGGCGTTGAAGTCAACGCCTACAATGCCCGTAATATTGCCCTGAGAGTCGTAAACAGGGCTGTATGCGGAGTAGAATCTCCCCCACTCGTCCTCATACGATTCCATATCAACGCTCGGAGTGCCCTTCGACGCCTTCACGAGCGCGTCGGTAGTCTCGATGGGAGCGCCGAACTCGCCGGGGTCATCGGGGTCGGGATCGATGGTGAACGTGAACGTGCCGTCGCCCATATCCCTTATGCCATAGATGTAATCGAGCTGTATATTCTCCTGAAACGCACGCAGCGTCGCAAGCGCCCTGTCGTAGGGCTCGGTGCCTGCGTCCTCGGCGGTGAGGGCTCCGAGCTCGTCGCCGTTGAGCATATACGCGGCGGTATTGGCAATATCGAGCATACGCTGGTTCATCTGCTCGCGGAGCGCGTACTTGGAAATACCCACCAGCGCAATGCTGAGGAGCACATTCGTCATCAGGAGCATTACCAGCGCGAGCACGGTATTGCGCTTGCTTGTCTTTATCTTTTTTTCGGCTGTATTCATAGGGTCACCTCTCTGCAGCGGGCAATCTCTGTCAGAACGTCTTACGGCGCTCATTGCATA
>CAMHBN010000124.1 GCA_946183385.1 uncultured Ruminococcus sp. | reverse complement strand
GGCTGGTCTACGACATATCTGCCGTCCTTATGGAGGCAAGGATACCCATCGTTCATTCTGCGTCGCGTGTGCTGAAAAACGGCAATGCCCTCTTCGAGAGCACTATCGTCATCTCCAGCACCGAGCAGCTTCGCAATCTCTTCGACAAGATAAGGAAGATAAACGGCGTTATCTCCGTTGACCGTTCTTCTATTTAAGAGGTATATAAGTTTTTTGTGGTTAAGGCGTTCGCAATTTCCTATTATATCACAAACCCGAATTCAGTCAAGACTAAAACAAGCGCCATAAATGGCGGTCTTGACAGAATCCGTGTTTGTGATTCGGGGCAATTAAGCAAACGCCCCGCACCTGACGACCACCTAAAATGTTATTTACCCATTTTAAGGAGCATACTATGAGGATAAAAACTTTTCAGCTCGGCGAGCTCAACTCCAACTGCTACCTCGTGGAGACGGCTCCCGCGAGGTGTATCGCGATAGATATCGGCGGAAGCCCGCGCGTACTGCTTGAATATATGCGTATGCAGAAGCTCCGCCTCACGAAGATACTGCTCACGCACGGTCACTTCGACCATATAGGCGGTGCGGAGGAAGTCCGCGCGGCTACGGGTGCGGAGATATACGTCCACGAGAGCGACGCGTATATGCTGACGAGCTCGTCGGCGTCGCTGCACTCGTCGATTTCGATAATGCCGTTCAGAGCCATCACCGACTACACCGTCGTGCGCGGCGACTGCTGCATCAACGACGGCGACTGCTCGTTCCGCGTGCTGCACACTCCGGGACACACTCACGGCAGCGTCTGCTACATCACAGGAGACGTGATGTTCTCGGGCGATACGCTGTTCTGCTGCTCCGTCGGACGCACCGACTTCCCCGGCGGCGATGCTCACTATATGCAGAATTCGATGAAGCTGCTGAAGGAGCTTGAGGGTGACTACAAGGTCTACCCCGGACACGGCGAGACGACCACCCTCGAATACGAGAGACAAAACAATCCTTTTATGAGATGATGCTATGAATAACGACACAAAAATGCCGATCGTGCTGATCGGCAATTCTTTTAAATACGAGATTGAGGCGACGCTGAAGCTCTTTTTCAACACCGCCCGCTTTATGTTCTGCACGGACAGGAGCGAAATAGTCGGTGAGCGGTATGTCGTCGCGGAGGTGCACGAAAACGGCTCATTCGCGGTGGAGGTCTGCCTCGGGGACGAGCCCGTCATTACCGAGGGTGAAGCTGCTCCCGACAAGCTCGAGCACGAGATATGCCGCGCTCTTGCGCACACGCTGACAGAGCTCACGGGCATACGTCCGCCGTGGGGAATTATGACGGGTATCCGTCCCGTGAAAAAGGTCACGGAGCTCATCGAGCGCGGGCTCGGTAAGGAGCAGATCCGCGCTGAGCTCACCGAACGCTTCGAGCTTCTGCCTGACAAGTTCGAGCTCGCCTACGCGACCGCTGTGAATCAGCTGCCGATACTCGAAAAAATTGACCTCTCCGCCGCGAGCCTGTACGTGTCTATCCCCTTCTGCCCGACGAGGTGCAGCTACTGCTCGTTCGTCTCGCACAGCATGGACTCCGCGCGCAAGCTCATGCCCGAGTACATCGCCGCGCTCTGCCGCGAGCTTGAGATCATGGGCGACATCGTCCGCGAGACAGGCACGAAAATCGACACGATATATTTCGGCGGCGGCACTCCCACGTCTATTTCCGCGGACGAGCTCCAAGCCGTAATGGAGGCTGTCGAGCGCAGCTTCGACCTCGGCAGCATACGCGAATACAGCGTGGAGGCAGGACGTCCCGACACCATCACCGAGGAGAAGCTCCGCGTGATAAAGGAGCTCGGAGCTTCACGAATTTCCGTGAATCCGCAGACCCTCAACGACGATGTGCTCCGCGTGATAGGTCGTCAGCACTCGGGCGAGGACGCCATACGCGCCTTCGAGCTCGCACGAAGGCTTGGCTTCGATAACATAAACACCGACCTCATCGCGGGTCTGCCCACGGAATCGGCGGAGAGCTTCCGCAATACGCTCGACCGTATCTGCGAGCTCTCTCCCGAGAGCATAACCGTCCACACTCTCACGCTGAAACGCTCGGCTGAGCTGTTCGAGAAAAGCTCCGCGAATATAAAGAATCCCGCCGCGGAAATGGTTGACTACAGCGTTGAAAAGCTCATCGGAAGTGGCTATCTGCCGTACTATATGTATCGTCAGAAGAACACCGTTGACAACCTCGAAAACGTCGGCTACGCGAAAAAGGGCTTTGAGAGCTGGTACAACATCTTCATCATGGACGAGACGCAGACCATTCTCGGAGCGGGCTGCGCGGCGTCCACGAAGCTCGTCTACCCCGACGGCAAGATAAGCCGCATACACAATTACAAGTTCCCTTATGAGTACATCAGCCGCTTCGACGAGCTGATGACAAAGAAAACGGAGGTCACGGAATGCCTGAAAAAAATAAAGTCTACACCGCAGAAATAACGGGGCTCACCTCCGAGGGAAGCGGAGTCTGCCGCATTGAAGAAATGGCTGTATTCGTGCCCGAAACGGCTGTCGGCGACGTCGCGGAGGTGAAGGTCGTGAAGGTGCTGAGCAGCTACGCCTTCGGTATCGTGGACAGGCTCGTCACGCCCTCCCCCGACCGCTGTGAGCGTCCGTGCGGCGTATATAAGAAGTGCGGCGGGTGCGTCTACAGGCACATCAGCTACGAGGCTGAATGCCGCGCCAAGGAAGCCGTTGTCCGCGACGCATTCGAGCGGATAGGCGGACTTTCGCCGCAGTTCGACAGCTTCCTCGCCGCCGAGGTCACCGACCGCTACCGCAATAAAGCGCAGTACCCCCTCGCAGTCGCGGACGGCAGGGCTGTCTGCGGATTCTATGCTCCGCGCAGTCACAGGGTCGTTCCAATCGAGGACTGCCCGCTCCAGCCGAGGGTGTTCTCCGACATTGCCGCGGCTGTACTCGCGTACATAAACGAACGCGGGCTGTCGGTCTACGACGAGAAAACGGGCAGCGGCATAATGCGCCACATCTACCTCCGCCGCGGAGCTCACTCGGGCGAGGTGATGGTCTGCCTCGTCGCGCGAAAGGACGTATCACGGCAGCTTATGCCGCTCTGCAAGAAGCTGACCGAGAGCTTCCCCGACATCAAAAGTGTCGTGCTCAATATCAATCCCGCGCGCACGAACGTCATTCTCGGCGAGCGCTGTCTCACGCTGTGGGGAAGCGACACCATTACCGATAAGATGTGCGGCAATGAGGTCGAGATCTCGCCGCTTTCCTTCTATCAGGTCAACACCGTGCAGGCGGAGCGCCTCTACGCGAAGGCTCTCGAATATGCCGCTCCTACAGGCAGCGAGACCGTCGCCGACCTCTACTGCGGCGCGGGTACGATAGGGCTGTCGATGGCTCGGAGCGCGGGACGTATCGTCGGCGTGGAGATAGTCCCCGAGGCGGTCGAGAATGCTCGCAGAAACGCCGAGCGCAACGGCATCACCAACGCGGAGTTCCACTGCGGCGACGCGGGCGAGGTCTTCGGGAAGCTCCGCGAGAGGGGCTGCGCTCCTGATATCATAGTCGTTGACCCGCCGCGCAAGGGCTGCTCCGAGGAGACTCTCGGACACATCGTCGCTGCCACTCCCGAGCGGGTGGTGATGATTTCGTGCAACCCGTCAACTGCCGCCCGCGACGCGAAGTACCTCTGCTCGCACGGCTACACGGCGGAGCGGGTCTGCGGCGCCGACCTCTTCCCCGCTACACGGCACGTTGAGTGCGTAGTATTGATGACTAAAATGAAAGGAGAGTAATTATGACAAAAGGTATTATTTACATTATGGAGACTGTTGTTCCCGGTCTCATTAAAATAGGTAAAACAGCTTCAGATCAATTTGAAAATAGAATGTACACTTTAGAACGAAATGGTTACAACAATGTTGTCGGACTAAAGAGAAAGTTTGCTATCGAAGTTGAAGAATACGACGCAAAGGAAGCATTACTGCATAGTCTATTTGATAAAAGTCGTTTGCAAAACTCTGAGTTGTTTGCAACAGATGTTAATCTGGTTATTCAGCTTCTTTCATCATTTGAAGGAAAACAGATTTATCCGAAAAACGAAACAAAAGAGCAATCATTTGTCGAGGCGACCGATAATCGAAATGATAGCCAAGACAGAGCAAGAATACCCGAAGGAACATATTTCTTGAATGAAACAAAAAAGAAATTTGGGGTGATAACCGCAAAAATGCGTGTCGAAAATGGAATGTTTATTGTATTAAAGGGAAGTAAATGTGCTCCGTCAAATGCACCATGGATGCCTGATTCACGGAAGGCTGCTGTTATCGAAAATGATACTCTAATGGAAGATATCGAGTGTAATTCTCCGTCAACAGCAGGCTGGGTACCGCTTGGACACGCAAATAATGGCTGGCTTGTTTGGAAAACAGAAGATGGACAACCTATAAATATTTTTAGGCAGAAAAAAGACAATGAATAAAAAAATCCCCGCACCACTGAATACCAGTGATACGGGGATTTTTCATTTAAGATTGATATGCTTCCTGAGCCTCTCTCCTAAAAGCACCGCCAGCGCGAGCTTAACGAGGTCGAAGGCGATATACGGCACAACGCACAGCGCGAGCGCTCCCTTGAACGATATCACCTTGTCGTCAAGAGCGTACACGTGCATGAACCACAGCGTTCCGAAGACGTAGCACGCCGCCAGTCCGACCAGCAGAGCCGCTACATTGCGCACTATCCGAGCCGCTCCCTTTGCGGGGATAAGCTCCGCGAGCCAGTATATCAGCGCGGTCAGCACAAATCCGAGAATGTATCCGCCCGTCAGCCCGAACAGCGCTCCGACGCCGCCCTTGAACTGCGAGAATACGGGCAGTCCAAACGCTCCGAGCAGCAGGAACGTGAGCACCGAAAACGTGCCGCACTTGCCGCCGAGAAGCACGAGCGAGAAGAAGACCGCGAAGGTCTGGAGCGTGAACGAGACGTTCCACGGTGTGGGGATATTAATCCACGAGCACACGATGAGCAGCACCGCCATCAGCGCGGTGAACGTGAGCTCCTTGGTCGTGAAAGCGCGCTTTTTCTGCGTTTCACGCGATACAGTTTTTTCCATTTATGTCACTCCTTCGTTGATATGCTTACAGTATATCACACTCGGGAGCACTTGTCAACCCTCATTTCGCGATAGGGTGACATATATTTTTTATCTGACGATACCGCCGAATTTATAACCCGCCTCTGTAACGGCTTTTTTCAGCTGTCTTTCGTCCGCGGGAGCACTCACCGTCAGCACGACCGTCCCCTTTTCGTGGTCTGGAGCGGCAGTCTCCACGAACGGGAGCTCCTCCAACGCCGACCTAACCCGTGCCTCGCAGTGCTGACACATCATGCCCTTGACCGCAATGGTGACGGTCTCTGCACCCGTCTCCGTGTCTGCAAGCGAAACGGCTGTTTTCAGCCGCTTGTCGTGCTTGGAGCTGTGGATATCCACGAGATTGAGGCGCAGTGCGTTTGTCACGACAAAGAAGCTTGACAGGCTCATCGCCGCCGCTCCGAACATCGGCTGGAGCTCCCAGCCGAAGAGCTTGATGTATGCTCCCGCCGCGAGCGGTATGCCAATGACGTTGTAGAAAAACGCCCAAAAGAGGTTCTGCCTGATGTTGCGGAGTGTCGCGCGGCTGAGGCGAATCGCCGCGGGTACGTCGCGGAGACTGCTCTTCATCAGCACCACGTCCGCCGCGTCGATGGCGACGTCCGTGCCCGCGCCAATCGCAATGCCCATATCAGCGCGTGTCAGTGCGGGAGCGTCGTTGATGCCGTCGCCGACCATGACTACCCTGCCCTGCTTCTGTAAGCCGCGGACAACGGCTTCCTTGCCGTCGGGGAGGACGCCCGCGATGACCTTGTCCACACCCGCCTGCCTGCCGACAGAACGTGCTGTCTTCTCGTTGTCGCCCGTCAGCATAACGACCTTAATGCCCATATTTTGCAGCTCGCGGACAGCCTCGGCGCTGTCGGGCTTTATCACGTCCGCCA
>CAMHBN010000123.1 GCA_946183385.1 uncultured Ruminococcus sp. | reverse complement strand
AGCGTTCCAGCGAGCCGTTTTGCAGACCGCTCCCGAGTACGTTTCCTGCGTGATACAGATAAACTCAGACGAGGAGCAATGGGTGTCGGAATCGCCGTACCTGCGAGCTTTTGACAGGCTTGACGAGGTACATCACCAAATGGAAGAAGAGACACTCTCGGCAGCCATGAACGAGATAGGCTACTCGCTGATATTGCAGGAGACCTGTCCGCTACCTAATGGCAAGGCTTTGGTGAGATTAGATTACAAGAGAAATGGTGATAATATGATATACGGAGCATATCTTGATGACGGTAAATTATTAGATGAAATCATCAATGCTATCGGCGTTTTTTATGAACAATACAACTGGTTAATTACTGACCACGAAATAACTAACAGCGAATATGGAAAACTATTTGAAAGCCAAGAATATCTATGGCTTTCGGGCGAAGAATTTCATAAAATAGCAAAAAGCGATGATTGCGAAATTTGGTGTGTTGCTTCTGCGTTTCCTAAGAGTATCGCTCTTGAAGAAATACTAAAATATGAACTTCCTTACGCTGACGGTAATGCAGGCTTTTGGATAGATGATGTCAAGCTGCAAACTCCACTGAGCGAACTTGAAATAGTTATTTTTGATGGCTGTTCATGTTTTATATTATCAAAACAAAAAGCACACAGAGACTTATTCCTTGAAAAGTTCAACGGTTCCTACGACCTTATTGAAGATAATAAAAAACGCAACGCTATAATTGCAATAATAACAGATGAAGTTAAAGATATTCAGGAATATATTGAAAACGACCACTTTGTATGGCACGTTTACCACGCTATATTCAATAACAGAAGTCTCGACAGCAAATATGAGCTGCTGCTTGAAAAATGCAGATCGAGACTAATGAGCATAGGTTTATTATGACCTGACACAACAAGCCGCCAATTATCAGCACATCGCAGTTTTATGAACAGCGAGAAATCCCTTGCTATTCACGCCGATTTATGCTATAATCAAGATAACGAAAAAATATGAAAGGCTGATGCAAACAGCATCAGGAATTAGAGAAAAATGGAAACTGTAAAGAAAGTATTAAAGGGCACTGCAAAAGTGCTGGTCGTGCTTCTGATCGTGCTGATCCTGCTGGTGGTTGGACTATTCATCTACCACCGCATCATGATCTCGAAAAACAGGACGTTCCTGCAGGAAAAAGGTTTCTGCGAGCTTGCCTCTGCGGGAGATTATTCCCTCAACGTGCAGAAGACCGGCAATGCTGACGGAAAGCACCGTATCATCGTGCTTTCGGGAGCAGGCCCCTGCTATCGCTTCTCTATGAAGGAGTTTGCGGAAAATTTTCAGGATGACAACGAGGTGATCTTCCTCTCACGTCCGGGCTATGACGGCAGCGACGACACCAAGGATGCCATGACCGTTGAACGAGTTGTGGAGAATTACCGCACAGCGCTCGAGAATGCCGGCGTGGAAAAGCCGTATGTCCTCATGCCGCATTCCCTCGGCAGCCTGTACGCCTCCTACTGGGTGAGCAAATACCCTGACGAGATCGAGGCACTGACCAATCTTGACGGAACCTATCCTGTGCCTATCACGGATCCGCAGCATCGCGGCGGTAAGGATATGTTCTACTACCTTGCCAATCTTGGAGTAGGAGATGTGGCATTTCACGCATTCGTCCCGAAGGACCCCAAGCTCTCTGCCGACGAACAGCGCGCCTATGACATCATGTATGTGTCAACGCTTGCTTCCGATGCATTTTACTCCGAGGGCGAGTATATTGACATCAACAAAAACGCCGCGTGGGAGTCGCTAACGCCGAACGATGTTCCGAAGATGTACCTGTCTTTCCGCGACGGCTTCCGCACCGCTGAGGAAGTGCAGGCGTACTTCGATGCAAGCGAATTCAAGGAAGATCTCATTGCAGAAAATTCTGAAGACTTTAGCGGCAGCGAGACAGACCGCGAAGCCTATGCCTGCAAGAAATACCTCGAACAGATCACCGAGAACCGCAGCAAAGAGCTTGAGCCGTTTGTTGAGAAGCTCGGGAACTGCGAGATCCGCTATCTCCCCGGCAGCCATTTCCTGTATGGGGACAAGCCGGAAGAGTGCGCCGCTATCGTGCAGGATTTCTTGAACACACTGGATGACTGAGCTTAGTGAGCTCTTCTGACTATTGGATCGCATATTCTGTACTGAGAATAAAAATATCGGGAACAACTCAATGAGCTGTTCCCGTTTTTGTTATATGCGGTATTCATTGATTGCACGGCTTACAGGCTGTGCGTTCTCCGTTATCGGTCTTATGTTGCTCTGAATGCATATCTGAGGAAGTTGTACATATGCGCTCTTACGGAGATAGCACCGTGGTCGCCGTCCGTGAGCTGGTGCCATATATGCTCGACGCCGTTATTCGTGAGGGCTTCGTGGTAGCTGTCGGGAGCGTCGCCCATCGTGCCGTCGCTGTTTATATCTCCCGTGACGCCCGCAGAAGCAGACAGGATACTGCCTGCGGCACAGGCTGCCGCCGCGACAGCTGTCACGGCTTTTTTTATATTATCCATTTCCGTTCTGTCCTTTCATGCATATCAAACGGTATCAGCCTGTGCTCAGCCGTTTATCAGCTGCGACATTATTCCCCAGTAGACCTCCATGTCGCTGACTTCGAGGTTGCCGATGTTATCATCGCCGTTCAGGAACAATGGCACTCTGTATCCCGCACACTCATTATGCTTTAATACATAGTGCTGATTTGCTTCATACCATTCATCAAAAAATTCTGACGCAAGCGAATCCTCGGAATATTCGGCAATTTCAACATCATGGAATTCCACAATATCGGCAGGTATAGCAAGCACTTCACCTGTACCCGGCTCCATCAGCAGGACTTTATCCTTCTCCCTGCTTAAAGCAAATACTCTTCCGAGCCAATCGAATGCAAATACGTTCATCTGGTTTTTATACGCAGGGAACGCCTCTTCAACTATCTTCTGCCATTTTCCCGTTTCCGACGGAGCAAAGACCCTGTACATTCCGTTCAGAAAAGTCAAGCCGCCGACAGAAGCCAGAAATCCCTCTGCCGAATCGTAATTGTTCCCGTCGTTCAGACCGACAAACTTTTTAAACTGCTCAAACACCGTAAAATTCCTCCTTTTCTGCACGTTACCCGTGACCATTCGATGTTCGTATTATACCATATTTTCCGTCAGATTGCAATAGCAAAAAAGAAGGTGCAGCAGTTTTCGCACCGCTGCACCTTTTTCGTAAGCTGATCGCCCTGTTTCAGCTCCGCGCTGTGCCGTTTATCAGGGACGAGGCAGTATAGCTTCATCGGCGATGAACTCCCACGACTTCATTTCGATATCCTTATCCGAAAAAACGAAATACAGGTCGTGAACACCGCCTATAGCAGTGGCTTTGTCGCTGTGTATGTCGGCATATCCGTTCGGGCTGCTGAAATCTATGCTCGTCAGCACCTCCCCTGTCGGCTCATCAAGTCGGACTTCAATTCTTCCCGTCCCCCTTACGCTCGCATGGAAGCCGACAGTTCTCCCGAGAACAGGCTCATTTCCGCCCGTGCCCGCTGCGTCCCCGCCGTCTTCGGAATCGGTGAATCCCACTCCGCGCACGCTGAACCACGCACCCTCGCCCTTGCTTATAACGGACGGAGCATGGGGGTCTGTCAGGTCGTAGCCTAAATCCGCAGTTCCGTTCAGCTCGGCTGCAAGATTCGCCCTGAACGGTGAGAAGCTCCCGACAGCCCTGACACCTTCTCGCGTAGCAGCGCCCTTTCCGATGGCGACGCTCTCCTCATCGACCTCTGCCTCATCAACTCCCATACTGCGGTAGCCGCCCTTGATACCCATACCATGCTTGAGCGCCAGGGTGTGGTAGAACATATACCACTTCCCCCTGTATTTATGCAGATGGGTGTGGTTGTTTGAGTACTCAAAGCCCGATAGTCCGGGGTTTACGAAGCACTCGCCCTTCACCTCCCAGCTGTCGGGGTCGAGGGGAGTTTTCGTCGTCATATACACCATTCCGCAGCCTGCGGGAACATCGCAGTCGTACTCCCATTTTTTGCTGTGGTCGTTCCAGTCCGAGCAGTAGGTATAGATATAGGTACCGTTGATATAATTCAGCTCGCTCGCTTCAAAATTGTACGGAGCGGGTATCACACTGATATCGCCGTCTAAGGAGAGCATATCGTCGCCGAGCTTTACTATTCGCGCCGAGCCGGGCATATGATCCGAGCCCGAGGCAGCCTTGCCTGCTCCGAACGAAAGCCAGCCAACGCCGTTCCCGTCGATGACAGCGCCGGGGTCGAAGGGATTCGGGCAGTCCTTCAGTCCCGCAGTCGTTTCCGAGATAAGCGGCTTGCCGAGAGGGTCTGTCCAGCCCGTAACGGGATCGGTCGAGGTGATGACTCCCACCCCTATGCCGTTGTTTGAGAAGTACATATAGAAGTGCGTCAGCCCGTCGTCCTCGACGCGCGAAACAACGGAGGGAGCCCACGAATTCATTATCCACGGCGCTATCCTGCCGATGTTTATCTCGCCGTGATACACCCAGTTCACCATATCCTCGGTGGAAAAGACGAGCATGGACTTTATCCTTTCGTAGGTGTTATCGACGTCCGCCCCCGCTCCCGCGAACTGCTCATGGTCGTTAGTGCCGTACAGATACAGCCTGCCTTTGTACTCGACGGCAGTCGGGTCGGCGCAGAAAAAATCGGACGAGACAGGGTTATTGCAGCCTGTGTCCTTGTAATTGTTCGTGCTTATCTTATCGGGACTTATTAAAAGCCCGTCAGCAGTTTTCACAGCCATACTTTCAGACATCTCCTTTGTATCAGCAGAAGCTGACGTACTATCCGTTCAGCTCTGAATGCAGCACACACAGGGCTCCGTATCTGCATTGTAACAGAAATCGGCAGAAGATTCAACCTACAAATTCACTTATAAGTGGACAAAAGCAGCACTTCGCAGTCCTGACCGTCCGCATAAAGATACCCCCGCACGGAACGGTGTTGCGGGCGGGGGCGTGTTCATACCGAAGCTTATGAGCTTCCTTTAGGCTTTCTCCTGATAAATACAGTTGGTACATAGTAGTCAGTACCATTCAAGCTATCCTCTTTTAAACCAATACCCAATGAAACTGCACTTTCACTGTTAGACTGTTCAAATAAATTAATGATATATTGAGTATTATTACTATACATTGACTTGACCTCGCTTTTACTCGATCCGTTTTTATACACGATCTCAGCGAGCACCTTTTTTCCTGATTTTGCCAGATCTATTAAATAGTAATAGATAAGCGGAATGTTTTCTTCCTTTTTACCTACTCTGTACGGAGCGGTTTCAGGCTTATCACCTCTGATCACAAATGCAACGTGTATACAGTAATCTTTGGAAGATTTTTCAATATCATTAATCATAACTATATCATCAATGAAAGAGCACTTGTAATTTTTTGCCATCTCCTGATTTTTACCAAGATAATCTTTCTTCATCTTATCCGAATTATCATTATACTTGGTAAAAAGGTGGTCGTAATATAAGTTTTCTTTGCTTGACCTCAGTGTACTCTTTTCTTTGCTTTTGCCGGGAACAACCAGATCTTCGGGTGAACCTGCAATAGTGCACTTTTTTCCATCTTTGCCATTAAGCACCATTTCATTGTAACTATCAACGTCCCCGGTAAGGAACTGATTGTGCTCATAACCGTACGGAGGCTCTTTGACTTCTCCTAATTTACCTTTTCCTGAACGGTTTGAACCGGCTGCATCGATATAGTACCATTTGTTGTCTATCTTTACGCAGTTAAAAATATGATCTACATCCTTATCAAAGGTAAAATTATATTTGTTTTCGCTGCTATAGCCATTATATGCACTGAATTGGCAATAATCGACCGTTATGGCAGAGCGGTTAGTGCTGTTGACACAGTTGACATAACAGCAAAGAAATACAAAGGCTGTAGAATACCCTAAACAAGCCGAGATCCCTCTATTATCACCCGATGAAGTTATTGATTTCGGATCCGCAAGACAGCCCCAGAGAGAATTGCGTTCATCAAGAACCAACTCTCGCGTGGCGCCATCACCAAGGAACAGTTGTTG
>CAMHBN010000122.1 GCA_946183385.1 uncultured Ruminococcus sp. | reverse complement strand
CTCTGCCCGCACGCTCTCCGCCCATGCCGTCGCATACGACCGCGAGGACGTTGTGTCCGAAGTATTCACATCTTACCGCATCCTGATTTTCTTCACGCCTCAGACCTATGTCCGAACCGTATCTGAATCTCACGCATCCGCACCTCCGTTCTCTGTATCCTTCTTTGCGGCGTCACGCCTGAGCTGACCGCACGCCGCCTCTATATCGCTCCCGAGAGTGCGTCTCACGGTCGCGTTTATACCGCGCTTGCCGAGGCGCTTCGCGAAGTCCGCGACCGCGCTCTGTGCGGTATGGTAATCTCTCTCTTTTACCCGATTCACGGGGATAAGGTTTACATGGCAGTTGAGACCTCTCAGCAGGTCGGAGAGCCTGTCCGCGTCCCTGTCCGAGGAATTCACCCCGCTGATGACCGCGTACTCGAAGGTTATCCGCCGCCCCGTCCTGTCGATGTAGTATCGGCAGGCTTCGAGGAGCTCCTGTATATTATATGCCTTGTTTATCGGCATTATTTCACTTCTTGCATTATTGTCGGCAGCGTGGAGGGATATGCACAGCGTCAGCTGGAGCCTGAGCTCCGCGAGGTCGTATATCCTCGGCACTACGCCGCAGGTGGAAAGTGAAACGTGGCGCAGGCTGAAATTGTTGCCCTTGCCGTCCGAGAGTATCCGCAGGAACTTCACGACGTTGTCGAAGTTGTCGAGGGGCTCGCCTATGCCCATGAGCACGACGCCCGACACCTTCACGCCCGAATCCCGCTCGGTCTCGTAGATCTGCATAAGAATCTCCGACGGCGTGAGACTGCGCACGTAGCCCGCTATCGCGGACGCGCAGAAGCGGCAGCCCACCTGCGTGGAGACGCAGATGCTGTGACCGTAGCTGTATTCCATCAGCACGGTCTCGACATAGTTCCCGTCAGAAAGCCTATACAGATATTTTACAGTATTATCTATAGAAGATTCAAGCTTTTTCTGCACAAATAGTCCATTTACACAAAAATATTCTTTGAGGTGCGCACGTAATTGGACAGATAGGTCAGTCATTTTGTCAAAATCAAAAATTCTTTTAACGTGAAGCCACTGGTATATCTGTTTTGCGCGGAATTTTTTCTCTCCCTGCGCTTCGAGAAGGGCTTCAAGCTCGGGCAGTTCGAGCGACAGGATATCCGTTTTTTCCAATTCCTACACCACCTTTCGGCTTTTTTGTTTATGCAAGCTTTAGCGTCCACGAACGCCGAAATGCCATTGTCCGCTTTTTTCACACTCTACGCCTGAATTTCGCCACAAAAAAGCCGTTCACCGAGCGGTACGGGAGCTCCGTCTTGCGGTCGGGAGAAATGCTTGTCTCGGGGAGCTCCACGGGTTCGAGCTCGGGGTGGGCGTGGAGCAGCCTCGCGCAGACCTTCTCGTTCTCCTCGCGGCGTATCGTGCAGGTGGAGTAGACGAGCTCTCCGCCCACCGCAAGATAGTTCAAGGCGTTCTGAGCAATATTGTACTGAATCTCGGGCAAGCCGTCGAACTCCGACAGCTTCTTGTACTTTATCTCGGGCTTGACGCTGATGACCGCCAGTCCCGAACACGGCACGTCGCAGAGTATCTTTGTGAACTGCGGCAGGCTCGGGTCGAACGTTCTCGCGTCGCCCGCCTGCGCCCGTATATTGGCAAGTCCGAGCCTTTCTGCTCCGTCGCGTATCAGCTTCGCGCGCTTCTCATGGAGGTCGAAGGCGCAGACCTCGCCGCGCCCGTTCATCATCTCAGCCAGCGTGAAGGTCTTGCCCCCGGGCGCGGCGCATAAGTCGAGAACACGGTCATTCTCGTTCGGAGCAAGCGCCGCGCAGATATACTGCGACGCCATGCTCTGCACGTGGAACCAGCCGTCCTCGAATGCCTGCGTATGTATGAGGTCGCCCGCCACGAGCCAGCAGTCGGGGAGGGCTTCGATTCGGCGTATGCTGCCTTCTCCGAGCTTCTCCGAGAGTGAGCGTACGAACTCCTCCTCCGTGCATTTCAGCGCGTTCCTGCGGACGTAGGCGCCGTCCCTGTGCTTGCAGGTCAGCACGTCGAGGGCGTCGTTCTTCATCAGCTCGCGGACGAGCTCCTCGGGGGCGGAATACTCGATGGATGTGCGCTTTATCGCGTATTCGGGCAGCGTGAGCTGCTTGCCGTTGCGTATGAAGTTGCGCAGTATCGCGTTCACCATGCCCGCCGCGCTCGTCTTGCCGAACTGCTTTGCGAGGTTCACGGACTCGTTCACCGCGGCGTTGTCGGGGACGCTGTCCATGTACATTATCTGGTATATTCCGCACCGCAATATATTTACAATTTCGTCGTCAAGCTTTCCTATCGGGCGTGAAGATAGTCCCGAAATGATGTGGTCGAGCGTTATCCTGCGCTCGATGACTCCGTAATACAGCGCAGAGCACAGCTTCCTCCCCTTCTCGTCGAGGTCGGAGGAATCGAGCCCTGCGCTGAGCTGTATATTTGAGTAGCTTCCGCTGCGGAACGTCTTGCTCAGCAGCTTTACGGTAAGGAATCTCGGGTCCGTCATCTTCTCGTCCTCATCAGCAGTCTGGCAAGCTGCATGAATGACGACGCCAGCGACGCAACGTAGGTCATGGCGGCGGCTGTCAGCACCTTGCGGGCGGGACGGAGCTCCGACGGCTCGAGTATGCAGTCGTTTTCAAGCGTTTTCATCGCGCGGCGGCTGGCGTTGAGCTCGATCGGGAGCGTCAGCAGCTGGAACAGTATGACCGCGCAGAACATCACGATACCAACGTATCTGAGGAAGGGCAGGAACGTGAATATGCAGCCCGCAATGAAAATATAGAACCACAGGTGCGAGCATACGCTCGTTACGGGAATGAGCTTGTTCCTCGCAAGTATCGGCTTGTATGCCTCGGCGTGCTGGCAGGCGTGTCCGCACTCGTGCGCCGCTATGCCTATCGCCGCGACCGAGCTCTGCCCGTAGGTCGAATCCGACAGGCGCACAACGTTGTCGCGCGGGTCGTAGTGGTCGCTGAGCTTGCCGCCGACGCGCTCTATCCGCACATCGTGCAAGCCGTTGAGGTCGAGTATGCGCCTCGCGACCTGCTCCGCTGTCAGTCCGCGCGAGCTGTGTACCTTGCTGTACTTGCTGAACGTAAGGCTCACGCCGAGCTGCGCCAAAAGCGGTATTATCAGCATTCCGACGAAAAGCAGGATATCGGTGAAATACGCCGACAGCCCGCCCGGTGAGTTTCCGTAGTACATATCATTACCTCCGTCAGGAGAGTTTTTCTCCCTTTGTAAGTTTCTTTCCGCGGAGGAAGTCCTCCGTCTTCATGCGCTTCTTGCCCTCGGGCTGTACCTCAAGGAAGGTCACGCATTTCCCGTCGCCGCACTTCACGGTGAAGGCTTCGGTATCGACTATCGCGCCGTTCTCGGCATCGGGAGCAATTTTGTCCGAAATTGCCGAGCGGTAGACCTTTATGCGCTTGCCTTCAAGCATTGCAAAGCCCGTGACGCCTCTGATGGTGTTGTGTACCTCCGCCGCCGGCTTCGAGAAGTCGAGAGCGCTCATCTCCTTGCGTATCATCGGCGAGTAGCAGCTCTGCGAATCGTCCTGCTTTTCGGGCGAGAGCGTGCCGCTCTCTATCGCTTTTATGGTGTCTGCGAGCACCTCGCCGCCCATCTCCGAAAGGCGGGCGTAAAGCTCCTCATAGGTCTCGTTTTCGCCTATTGCCGTGCTCCGCTTTATGAGCATATCGCCCGTGTCGAGTCCCTCACTCATCTGCATCGAGGTCACGCCTGTTTCGGTCTCGCCGTTGAGCAGCACCCAGTTTATCGGAGCAGCTCCCCTGTACCTCGGCAGCAGCGACGCGTGTATGTTCACGCAGCCGTACTTCGGGAGCTCCAGTATCTCCTTCGGCAGTATCTGTCCGTAGGCTGTGACCACTATCAGCTCGGGAGCAATATCGTGCAAAATGCGCATACTCTCCTCAGCGTCTTCGCCCTTTCTCAGCGAGAGCGGCTGGTACACGGGGATGCCGTATCCCTCTGCCGCTGCCTTTACGGGCGTGGGTATCATCTTGTAGCCCCTGCCCTTCGGTTTGTCGGGCTGAGTGAACACCGCCGCGACCTCGCAGCCGCTCTCCGCGAGCCTCCGCAGACACGGCACCGCAAAATCGGGCGTTCCCATGAATACTACCCTCATATTATCCCTCCTCGGGAACAAAAAATTCTTCCACTATCTCGGTAAATACGTGACCGTCGAGGTGGTCGTTCTCGTGGCAGACACACTGCGCTCCGAGGTCAGTAAAATCACGCTCGAACCAGTTGCCGTTCCTGTCCTGTGCCTTCAGGTGAACGCTCTTCGGACGCGTAACATAGCCCCAAACGTTCGGGCACGAGAGACAGCCCTCCTGCACGCGCTGGCTGCCCTCTCTCTGTGATACCTCGGGGTTTATGCACTCGAAGCTGCCCTCCTCAAGGTGCATGATGAATATGCGTCGGCAGATACCGACCTGCGGTCCCGCAAGACCGAGTCCCTGCGCCTTGTCGAGAGTCTCGTGCATATCGTCGAGCAGCACCGCAAGCTTCTCGTCGAACTTCTCCACGGGTCTGCATACCTTGTGGAGCACCTCGTCCTTGTCCGTAAGTATATTTCTGAGTGCCATAGCTATTATCCTTCCTTTTGGGTATATTTGTAGTCGGGGCGTTCGCAATTGCTTATTGTATCACAAACACAAATTCAGTCAAGACCAAGACAAGCGCCATAAATGGCGGTCTTGACAGAATCCGTGTTTTTGATTCGGAGCAATTACGCAAGCGCCCCGCAACTAACGACTGCCAAAATTTTGCCTTTATACGCCCACGTCGCCGTTCATGTCGGCGTACAGCGCGACGTTCCTCATCGCGGGGAGCTTCGCGCCCTCTGTCAGTATGCCGCTGATGAAGCCGCGTATCTCCGCCGTGTTCCTGCATTTCATTATTATGCGGCTGCGGTACTTACCGCCAAGTCTGCCGTAAGAAGCCTTCACGGGTCCGAGCACACGCACGGGAGTTTTCGGCTGCAGCTGCCGCAGTCTGACGTTCATCAGCTCCAGCACCGCGTCCGCGCCCTTTTTCGTGTCGGGCTCGGTCAGTCCCGCAAAGCAGAATATGCACATATCACATATCGGCGGGAATATCATCGCCCTGCGTATCGCTATCTCCTCCGTGTAGAAGCCCTTGTAGTCCTGCTCCGCCGCGAGGTTCATCACGTAGTGGTCGGGCATGAAGGTCTGCAATATCGCCCTGCCCGAGCGCTCGCCGCGCCCGCCTCTGCCGACGACCTGCGCTATCAGCGAGAATGTGCGCTCGTAGCTGCGGAAGTCGCCGTTGTAGAGCGCCTTGTCCACCGACATAACGCCCACGAGCGTCACGTTCGGGAAGTCGAGACCCTTGCCTATCATCTGCGTGCCTATCATTATATCGTACTCGCCGTCGCGGAAGGCGTTGAAGCCCTTCTCGTACGAGTAGCGCGAGAACGTCGTATCCGCGTCCATTCGCAGTATCCTTGCCGTCGGAAAAAGCTCGCCGAGCTCCTCCTCCAGCTTCTGCGTGCCGAAGCCCATACGCTTCAGTCTCTCCGAGCCGCACACTGGACACGTCTTAGGCTCGTCGCCAGCGTAGCCGCAGTAATGGCACATGAGCTTGCCGTTCTTCTTGTGGAAGGTCAGCGGCACCGAGCAGTTCGGGCAGTATATCGGCTGAAAGCAGTCCACGCAGCTCGTTATCGTGTGGTAGCCGCGCCTGTTGAGCAGGAGTATGCTCTGCTCGCCGTTTTTGAGATTCCTGTTGACCTCGCTGACGAGCTCGCGGCTGAACTCCGACGTGTTGCCGCTCATGCGCTCCTCGTTCATATCGACGATGCTCACCTCTGGCAGCGGATTGCTGCTGTAGCGGCTTTTCAGCTCCAGCAGACGGTACACCCCGCGCTCGGCGAGGTAGTAGCTCTCGATGCTCGGAGTCGCCGAGGCAAGCAGCAGTACCGCGTTGTGGGTCACGCACCTGCGCTTGGCGATGTCGTGTGCGAGATAGCGCGGCGAGCTGTCGGATTTGTACGAGCGCTCGCCCTCCTCGTCGATGATAATGAGTCCGATATTGCCAAG
>CAMHBN010000121.1 GCA_946183385.1 uncultured Ruminococcus sp. | reverse complement strand
CTTACGCCAAAGTTACAAAATGAAGGTCATTACAAATTTTGTTCCAGTGCCTTTCTCGGAGAAGACGGTGATGTCTCCCGAGTGCGTAACGGCTATTTTTCGGGCAATGGAGAGCCCGATACCCACGCTCGTCATATTTCTGCCCTTGCTCGCTCTGCCGAAACGCTCGAACAGCTTGGGAATTTCTTCCTGCGGTATGCCCTTGCCGTTGTCGCTGACGGACAGCTTCACCGCCGAGGGAAGAGCCTCCGCCTCGACCAATATCCGCGTACATTCGGAGTGGTCAATCGCGTTCTTGATGATGTTCTCGACCGCCTCGCACAGCCACGCCCTGTCGTGAACGAAGGATATATCGCCGCATTTGAGCTCCGCTGTGATACCGTGCTCGCGGAGCAGGGGAGAAATGCGCGTTATCGCTTCATTGCAGGTGTCCGCGAGGGATTGCTCCCTCATCTCGTATTCGACAGCTCCCGCGTCGAGCTTTGCGAGTTTGAGCGCCGCGAGCACGAGCTCTTCCATGCCGTCGATGTTGCTCGTCAGTTCGTCGGAGAGCTGACGCCGCTTCTCAGGTGCGATGTTCCCGACCTGTGCGAGAATGTCGCTGTTCAGACGTATGACTGCGAGCGAGGTCTTGAGCTGATGGGAGAGGTCGGCGAGGAAGTCCGCGAGCCTGCCCTTTGCCTTCGAGAGCTCGGAGTTGATGACGCCGAGCCGTTTCCCCGTCACGGCTACGCTCTCCGACAGACGTCCTACACAGCTCATATCGTCGCCGATTAGCGGCGGCTTTTGGCTGAGGTCGTCGCTCAGCTTCATACACTGTCCGCGCACTTTCTCAATACCGCTGTACACGCGGAATAGCTGGCTCAGTGCGAAAATCAGCCATATCAGGTCGAGAGCGGCAGTTGCTCCGAAGCCGCAGAAGAATACCTTTTTGCGGAGCTCACCGTATCCGCCCATAAGCCGCGGACTCATATCCGCGCTTATCCCGTAGCTCTCCGCGAGCTCTTCTCCCTTGCCGACGTGCTCGTCGTCGGGAATATCTGTAAATTTCTGTCCGCTGTAAAATGAGAGTGCGCCGCGGATACGCTCTTCCATAGCGGCGTCAGCAATGAGCCCCGACAGGAGGAACCACGCTCCCGCGCCCAACAAAAGTATGACCGCGAACACTGCGAGCATTCGCTTGGGTTCGCGGTTGTTTATCAGCTTGTCTGTTCTGTCCATTTATAGCCTACACCTCTCTTGGTGATTATCTGTCCCTTTCCGCTGTCCCGGAGCTTGTCGCGCAGGCGGCTTATGTTCACGGACAGGGTGTTGTCGTTGACGAAACAGCCCTTGGAGTCCCACAGATAGGCGAGTATCTGCTCGCGCGTGAGAAATCTTCCCCTGTTCTGCATAAGGTATTCGAGCAGCTTTTCCTCGACCGCAGTCAGCTCAATGTCGGGGAGCTGAACGGTACATCTGCGCAATACGGCTCTGACGCGCGAGAGCAGTACGTTCAGGCGGAAGGGCTTTGTTATGTAGTCGTCGCCGCCCGAATCGAGTCCGCGGAGAATGTCCGATTCTTCGTCGTAGGATGTGATGAATATTATAGGTATATCAGAGCTTTCGCGTATAGCCTTGCATAGCTCGAAGCCGCTTTTGTCGGGGAGCGAGACGTCGAGCAGTACCATATCAGCCTGCGTGAGGAACTCCGCTGCCTCCTCGGAGGAGTAAGCCTGCAATACGCTGTGTCCGTCGGAGTTCAACGCGAGGGCTATACTCCCGCTGAGCGTCCTGTCGTCCTCTACAAGTAATATTTCAGCCATAGCGCACCTCCTGTTCAAGATATATGTCATTATACCACAAGCTTAACGAAGTTGCAAGTAATAAACCCAGAGGGGCATTTTTTCAACATCATAATTGCGACGATTTTATCGTAAAATTATAAACAAAAAGTGTTACATACTGCTTGACACTGTCCGAATCTTCATGTACAATTAATATGTGATCATTTATATCGTGAGTATGTTTGACTGAAAATCGCTGAAAGGAATCATTATGAAGAAGGCAACTATACTATTACTCGCTTTAACAACTATCGTATCATTGTACAGCTGCGGCGCCAAGGAAGCCGATACTTCGACCGAGACCACAAAACCGTCGGTGACAGAAGAGGTCAGCACCGAGCCCACTACTGCTGAGACGGAGACGACCACTTCCGCGCCCAAGGACTATGTCCACGGCGACGACGGCTACTTCAACCTGCTTGAAGAATACCCCGAAATCAAGATGAAGGAGCAGGAGGGAGGTACCTGCTGGCTCTTTTCTGCGGCTAACAGTATGGAAACCGCTTATGCCAGGAAAAATGGCTCCTACCTGACCATAGACCCGATGGAAATGCTTGACCGCATTTATCTCGACGATAAAAAAGAAGGCTTTAACGGGAAGAACATAGGCGGCTGGCAGTGGATGGTGACGGAGACTCTGACCAACGGTTTCGGTGACCTGACGATAGACAGCAGTGTGATACTCGACACAGATGACCGTGAGGCAATAAAGGAAAACCTGCGCACACGCGGCTCTGTGTCTGTGGGAGTAAACGATACGGACAGCAAATACAAGGGCTGGCACGGTAAGTATTACACGCTCAACTATACAAGAGAGGAATTCGACCACGATATAACCATCGTCGGGTATGACGACCATTTCCCCAAGGAATACTTCAATATTCCCGCCTACGAGGACGGCGCGTGGATAGCCTATAACAGCCAGTACACGTCGGGATATCAATATCTTTCCTATTGCGCTCCGCTCGAATATGGCATAAGCCACTCGGTCACGAATGAGTATTCGGAGGTCATCGGCTACGACGCAGGAAACGAGCAGGACAGATACATCAAAACAGGCGATTCCACGACGACTGCAAACGTATTCCACAAGGCAGGAAAGCTCGCGGCAGTCGGTACATACAACGACTTTGACGAGCAGGACATAAAGATAGAAGTATACGACAGCAGCTTTACGAACCTGCTGTATTCTCAGGATTCAGTCCTCGACTACCACGGCTATCATACTGTTGTGCTTGATACGCCTGTCGATGTGACAGACTGCGCTGTTGCGATAACCTATTCAAAGGGAGCTCCGGTCGAGGGCGAGACTATAGATTACGGCGACACAGACTACATCACAAAGTCGGAAAGCGGACAGTCGTTCGTAAAGCTCGATACGTGGCGCGACCTTACGGAAAGCGGCATCGAAGCTGAACTCGGCATCGACTGCAAGCCCGGAAACTGCTGCATAAAGGCACTGTATCAATAAGTGAAAAAAACGGAAAGAGCTTGCCCGCCGCGATATGCGACGGACAAGCTCGTTTTTATTTCTTATGTGTTGTATGCTTTGTTTTTTCTGCTTTTTGGGTTCAAAGAATACATTTTGTTCCGGATCCTGTTTTTCTTCGTTCGATGAATGCGATGTTTTCAGCTTATTCAGTTCATCGACCATATCCTCTAACATCATGTCGAAATTGTCATCGAGGGTCTTTTTAAAGTCATTTAAAATCTGGTCATATTGCTCCTGATTTACAGCTTCGTCATTTTCTGTTTCCGTGTCGGTCACGTCAGACGATTCATGCAATACCGTCAGAGAACCTGGCTTATCGTTGACCCATTCGCCCCCAAGCCGTACTCCGCTTCTGGTTATCAAAACCCCGTAACCGTTCATCATATAACGAACAAGGACACTGCTGTTTGCAGTGTCCTTGTTAGTTTCGCGTATTATGTCCACAATGTTTCGGGGCTGTTACCGAGCGGTTATATGAAGTACGAAAATCGAGGAATATCAATACCATCCGCCTGTACTTCCGTCTGTCCTGATCTGTCTGTCAGACAGGGATATCTTATACAGTTCCTCGGAAGAAGAGTAGCCTGCATCTGTATATATCGAGCTCCATATATTCGTGCCAACGAAGTGCGAGTTTTTATTGGTGTTAGCAATATATTCGCCGTTTATGTATGTGACAAGTATGTTTTTACGGTATATCTGCATCATACGTACTGTACATTCGGCGTCATAAACAACGACCAGTCCGAAATTGGTCTTATCCTTTTTCAGATATTCCGCGCAGGTACCGTTTTTTCCGTAACCAAGAGGATTCAGCCCGTTTTTACCTGTTTTCCAGTCTTCGGAGAACATTTCGTCCAGTCCTGCCGCGATCACCTTATCCACCTCTTGGGAAGCACCGTTGTTCTTGATATTTTTCTTATAGGTGTACCAGCTCTTGTTCGTAAAAGCACCAACTACTTCAACCTGTCTGTCTTTTACGTTTCTGCTCTGGTCAAGATAGAGCATCTTATTGAAAGCAGCGTCGAATTGACCCGGATTGTTGTTGTCCAGAAAATGTGCAGACAGAGACGATTCGACCGAGTTTTTGATAGTCTTTGCATCACTGATCGCTGCTGCGATCTTTGCTTTTCTGATGTAGCCTGACATTGTCGGGGCGAGGATAGCTGCTAATATTCCGATAATAGCTATTACAACGATCAATTCGATAAGTGTAAAGCCTTTAAATTTTTTTCTCATAGTGTCAACTCCTCATTTGCTTATTCTGCTGCAATGATATTGTATTTTTCGGGTATTGAGCTGTCTGCGAGCAGGATTCCGATCATGCGTCTGGCAGTTCCTCCGGGGGTATTTGTACCGTTTTCCCACGCTTCGACCGCTTTATTCGTAACGCCCATGATAGCTGCGAAGGTTTTCTGGGTCATTTTCAGACTCTGACGAAGAGCCTTTATATCCTCCGCTGAAACATCGGGCGGGGGATTGATGGTGATATGGGAATAACAAGATGCTCTCTTTTCTTTCTCACAGGCAGTGATGCTGCCGTTATCAGTCTTGATCTCGTTGTTAGCTTTCATATACCATCACCTCTTTGAACATATTATACCCTATTTGATAGGAAATTTCAATAAAAATTATTGAATACATTAAAACAATTTATTCAAGTAGCATATATTTTGCTGACCTGAACGACTTGCTTATAATACCGTAAAAATAGTGTATTAACGGTAAATATAGCTCTGTACGACAGCGGATCGGACATTTTCAACAGCCTGAAAACGACAAAACTCCCTGCGTGTTATCCACAGGGAGCGACCTATTATATGAGAGAGCACTTGGTATGAGGCTATTATAGCAGTTTACCGAGTGTTAAAGTATAAGTAAAGTATACCCTAATTAATAGGGAAAGCATTACAGACGGTTTTGAAGTATTATCTCTTGCCTGTCAGCGTCAACATGAGCCACAGCGCCATAAGGAAGGATAGCCCGCGGTGAGGCATGACCGAAGTTGACGTTGTACAGCATCGGGATATCCTTGTTATCTACGACCTCGCACCATACGGACTTGTACTCCTCGTAGAAAGTCTCATTCATAGGCTTGCCGATAATGATGCCGTTCAGGGCGTCGAAAACGCCGGCTGCTTTCAAAGCGGTAAGGTATTCTCTCAGCATTTCGGGAGCAGGCATTATTTCGCTTGTTTCGGCAAAGAGTACCTTTCCGCGCCATTCATCGGCAGTCGGGAATATGCTGTATCTGCGCGTTATCTCGCTCCGGAGCCTGAGGTCGTCGGCAAGCTGCGGACATTTTGCGAATTCGTCGCCGAGCAGCTCGCGGAGGAGCCCGATATTGGCTTCGATGAGCATTTCTCCCATACTTTCGATACAGCCTCCGAGGAGCTCACCTTCAAAAATAGGGCTGCCCTGTAGGAGCTCATAGCCGCGCTCTTCCTTGTGCGATACGGGCATAGTACCGACTGCGGCGGCGGAGAAGTCCGTTCTGTCCTCGTACCAGACGTCCGCAGGCGTTATCTTCCTGCCGTGATACGGAGCAAAGCAGCTCTCGAACTGCGCCTTGGAGTAGGGGAGCATATCTCCCGATAGCTCCGCGATATCACACATAAAAGCCTGACCGTAGAAGGTCTGCAAGCCCAGTCTGCGGAGCATGAAATGGTTGTTTGTGGTATCGGAGAAGCCGAGAAAGAACTTGGGGTGCTGCTGAACAGCTTCTCTGAATTCCTCGTCCTCCATCAGGTACGGAAACGTCCTGAATGTTTCGAATCCGCCAATCGACGTAATGATACCCTTTACCGAGTCATCGAGAAAAG
>CAMHBN010000120.1 GCA_946183385.1 uncultured Ruminococcus sp. | reverse complement strand
GTCGATGTCGATGTACTTCTTGACGTCCTTGATAGTCTTGTCGTGGTCAGACTGCGTGAAGTGGTAAGCCTTGATGAACGCGCGCTCAATAGCTACGAACGTATTCGGCGTGTCGCCGAGAGCCGCTGTCTTGGCTACCTGACGGCAGCAAGGCTGATTTTTCAGAGCTTCCTCGTGTGCGCAGTAGTAAACGACCTTGTAGCCCTGCGATTTTGCAAGCGAGGCATACGGCGAGTAAACGGAAGCGGCGTCAATGGTGCTGTTGAGAAGTGCCGCATATGCGTCCTTCTGGCTGTCGAAGTAAACGATGTTGACCTTGTCGTCGCCCTCGCCTATCTCGATGTTCGCATTCTTCAGAAGTATCTGGAGCTCGGCGTCCTGAACGCTGTTCTTGACTGAGGCGACGTTTCTGCCCTTGAGGACTTCCACGCCTGCCTCGTCCTTGTCAGCGAATTCGGACTTGATAACATAGCCGTGACCATTCGTCATCGCTCCGCCGAATATCGAGACCTCGTGTCCCTGACTCTGGAAGGTCAGCGTCGGGACTGAGCCTATGAACGCAACGTCGAGCTTGTCGGATTCGATACCGTTAATGAGCTCGGCTGCACTCGAAAACTGCGTGAGTGTAACGTTAAGTCCTTCCTCCTTGAAGTAGCCCTCCTCCTGCGCTACGAAGGCGAGCAGGTGAGCTGTAGAGTTGAGGTAGCCGATGTTGATGTCGGTCTTCTCGGGAGCTCCGACTGTTTCGGCTGCCTGTGCTTCCGTAGCAGCTTCTGCTCCTTCGGAGGTTGCCTCTGTTGACTCGGTCGTGCTTGTAGTTGGCTCGCTCATGGAGGACGAGCTTGATTCGTTCAATGCTCCGCAGCCTGTGAACAGCGCCGCAGCAGCGAGTATGGAAATAAACTTTAATCTGTTATTCTTCATTATATATCACCTGTATCCTTTTTTATAGTTTGTTTCAGTCTGAATGAGCGGTGCAACATCGCATTCGCTCCGAGAATAACAGGTATCTTGTATCTTTCATCGTATCACTCCTTGTCGTTTCTATGCATTTATCATAACACACGTAATCCGATCTGTCCAATACATTAAACGTATCGTAGGCAATAGCAAAAGTGTATATATCAAATACTTGAAAAAGCTCCGCTGATATGTTAAACTGATTACAACATTATAAACGAGGTGAAAAATATGAGGATATCTTCAAAGGTTGAATGCGGTATCATCGCATTGCTCGATATAGCGCTGAATACACACGACGAGAACACAGTAAAAGTAAACGCCATATCAAAGAGGAATCACATCTCCGCAAAATATCTCGAACAGATACTTCCGCTTCTGAAACAGTCCGACCTTATCACAAGCGTTAAGGGTGCAGGCGGAGGCTACAGGATATCGCGCGAGCTTAGTGATATCACTCTGTACGAGATAGTGAACGCGCTCGACAAGTCGATACTTATGTCATCGGAGTTCAGCGGAGAGCTCGAACCAAACGCCACTGACGCAATAGAAAAATGCCTGTGGGAGCCTATGACGAGCTACCTCTGCAAATACACGCGAAGGCTCACCCTTAAAGACCTCACAGACATTTATTACGAGCGGAAAAGCTATAACGATGATATTTCCTTTATAATGTGAGCAATCTAAGACGACTTGCTGACACATTACTAATGATTACCAAAACAAAACCCGCTTAGAAGTCGATTCTAAGCGGGTTTCTTATGTGAAGTCTGAAACGTGACCGATTTTCAACGTTCTTATTCTTTCTAAAAAACCGACGGTTTCAGTGCAGAGACTTTCTTGACCTTTAAATCATTGGTATTTCCTTTAAAAAATATAAGAGAAATATTATTCTGGACCATTTCATCTCGTTCCATTTATTTCCGAAAACATATTATTAGAATAATACGCAAATACGACATTATCTCCACATGCAACAGAACCGCAGTTCTTTACTGAGCTGCGGTTCTGTTATCAGTATTAGCTTCTATATAAGTTCCCCGTTACAATGGTCAATTTCGTGCTGAATTATCTGTGCACCAAACCCGCTGTAACGCTTCTCGTGAGTCTTCATATACTTGTCCTGATAGCAGCATTTCGGCAAGGTCTTTGGCTACCTGCGCGTCATCGGCTGCTGCATCATTAGACTTTATCCTTAAAGTGAAAGTATCGTGAATGATTTCTCTTATCATATTTTTTCGTCTCCTTTACGCTTTTAAGTATATCACAAAACCGCCCTGAAATCAATAGAAATCCTGTTATATAAGCGACTCCCCGTGTTCTACGCACAGGGAGTTTCATCACTTTATAAACCTGTTGAAAGCATTATGAGCCGATGTCCTTTCTCCGAACGTATCCTTGTGCTGCCAAGCAATGCGTGAAGCTCGATCAGAAGGAATTGTCAACCCCGTTTATCTTCCAGATTCCGTTGTCCTTGACAACATATACTGCTACGGTATTTTCAGCACCGTAATCGTAGTTTTTGATGTTTATCGAGTAGCCCTCGGCGGTCTCGGTCACAGTCGGGTCATCGTCCGTAAAAGAGTATTTTCCGCCGACAGGGCTGTACTGAATATAGAGCTCGCCGTCAACATCTATACACTTGGGACTGCCTGTTCCGAAGAGCGAGCCGTAGGTGCTGCTGATAAACTGCTCGGTCATATAAATGCTGAGATAGCTGCGAACATCGGCGGTCGTGGTATAGAGAGCGTCGGCTGACTTTTGGTATACTGTTCCGTCGTCGGCAGTGTATTCTGCGCTTTCGTCAGTCGCAATGGCAACTCCGCTCATCAGCTTGTCCGCGAAGGCAAGCGCGTCTCTGATATCCTTCGCCTCGGGTATCGTCGGAGCAAGGTAAGTGCCGCTGTCGTTGCGTGCGAAGGTCATGCCGCCCTCGTCCTCGGAGTATATCTCACTGAACGACTTCTCGGGACAAACAAAGCTCGCCCACGGAGTATCGTCCTCGCAGAACGAATACCAATAAGTTCGAGAGCCGTCGGGGTTCTCCTCGGATTCTATTTTGACAGTGCCGAAGCGTGTTCCGCCGTATACGTATTTCAGCGAGAACGTGGCGTCGTCTCTGACCGTGAGGATATTCCCCGTATCCTGCTGTACCCATTCTCCGACGAGGTCGGCGGGCGAATAGTCGGCTTCTGCCTGAACAGCCTCGGTAGTTGCTTCGGCTGCAGTTGTAGGCTCTGCCGTGCTGCTGACGGTGGCTGTCGTCGTCACCGAGGAGAAGGTCGGGCTCTTGAAGTCGTCCGAATCTGCGGAACTATTTCCGCAGGCTGAAAGGATGATAACGCCCGAAAGCGTAATGGCTGCAATTATTCTTTTTTTCATAGTTGTCTCTCCTTTATGTCATTTTGTAATATACAGTATACCACATCAGGGAGAATTTGTCCACTCCTAATCCCTCGAGTTCTCGTAAACTTTTGTAGGGTTGATGAAAAACATGAAGAAGTTGATTTTTCAGGAGAATTCTGCTATAATAATGAGAAAGGCAAATTTGATATCTTTATGTGCGGAAGCGTAATAGCTACGATAGTACAAAATACAAGACCGGTGACGGCACTGTTTACCATAATATCTGCAAAACGACCGATGATGTGCGCATTTACCTCTACAGCTATATGACAGAGGTCATAACTGTACATTTTTAAGTTTCTGATTAATCAGGAGGGACTGTATGACAAACAAACACAAACTTGTGATAATCTATAATGAAGCGCAGACAAGCAGAGCAATGACTATTGCCGAGCACCTTTGCAGTGCTGTAGGCATGACCCGAAGCGAAACCGCGAACGGCCTCATTACGCTTACCGCAGAAAAGGCGCTCCCTCAGGAGGCCGCAATAGTCGTTCTCTCTGATGAAGCGACCGAGGACAAAACATGGCAGAAAAATGTCCGCTCGCTCGGAGAAAACATCCGCCTGATACCTGTCGGATTCACGGAAAACGCAGATTTCAGTGATCCCGCGGTGATTCCGAAAACAGTTGCGGACATCAATATCATCAAGGAGACCGAGTCCTTCCTCGGCGACGTGACCGAAGCGGTCATACTCGACACCGACTTCTACAAGTTCAGGAACAGCCTTCAGTCCTCGATGCAGATGTGGAAGATGACCAACAAAAGCGAAGCCTTCCTCATGCGTGGAACGTTCAGGATACTGAAGGCGAAGCATCTCATCAAAAGGCGCAGGAATGCGGAAAAGGATCCTCGCATCGTCAAGGAGCTCGACGAGATAAACGAATACCTTTCCGTTTCCCTGACAGAGTATCTGCCGCTGGCGACAAAGCACTTTATAAAGGGCGCGGGATACATATTTATCACCATACTCGCTGTGCTGCTGACAGTCACGCTCGTAAAGCTCGGCAAATTCATTGCAGGTACGAACCGCCGCTCGGTAACGGTCGCGGTATCGACCTCCGACGACTACCCGCACGTACAGGCTCTGAAGGCACTCGACGCCTATGCCGACCCCGGCATCAGCAACGAGACGGAGCGGTCACAGTATCTTGACACCATAGTCACATACATGGATCACAGCTGGCCGAACACTCCCCTCGGCTTCAAAAACAAATATATGATAAGGACGAGCGATGTGTGCTGCGACGAACGCTATACGCTCACCGCGTGCAATGAGGGACACCTCATCAAGTGGGACAATTATACAGGGCGTGCGGTCAAGGATATAAAGGTCTCGAAGGAGAACCTCACCGCAGCAGAGGAGTACGGCGACGCCGAGTTCTACGCTGTATCCGACAATTCCGGCAAGCTGTACATCTCCGAGGATATGAAGAACTGGACGACCTGCCCCGACGTGATGGAATTTGACCACACAAGCCTTCAGATGATATCATTCTCGGAGGACAGGAGCTCTATAGTCGTATATGACGGCAGCTCCGTGTGGCTGTACCGCGAGGACGGCAACAGCTACTCTATGACGGGAAAGTATACGGGCGGGATAGTCTGCTGTGCAGAGCCGTACAAGGACGGCGCACTCGCAATAATCAGCAGGAATTGCAGGCTCAGCGCGGTCACCATCACGAAGGACGGTGCTACCGAGACACTGGAGATACCCATTGAAAAAATGCACAACCCGCCCTCAGACCGCGGACGCACCGCCGCCGCTCTCAGGAACGGCAGGCTCGTGATAGCCGATAAGAGCGGAGACCTCGTCCTGTGGGATATCAGCTCCCCGTCAAAGGCGGTATCCGCGGGCACATCATGTACGCATCCGACCTCGGCGGTATTCGTAAACGACAGCACCATCGTCTACTGCGATGAGACCGAGGGCATTATCCTCTATGACATCGAAAAGAAGCTCGCACTCGGCAGCCTGCTCTCCATCTGCATCGACGCCTTCCAGCTCGATGTTCAGGGCAGCACCTTATTTGCGATGGCAGACACCGTAATGACGCAGGACTTCTCCGACCTCCTCCCCGCTGACCTGAACGGGAAAAACATCACGGCGGAGTATTCCTCCAAACAGGCAGTCTCATCGGGACTCATCAGCAGCGCATCCGCAACAGACGCACATATAGCGACATATACCGCAGGCGGCAAGACCGTTATTCTCGACCTTGCGTCACACGTTTATGTCGGTCCTGCCCAGCGTCACGAGGACAAGCTCTACGACGGACTTGACGAGAATACCGCCGTTGATGTGACGCCGTATCTCAGAGTGGGAGGCGAGGTATCAACCCTCGGCATTACAGGCGGCGGAAACAAGCTTGTCGTCGGAACGGACGGCGGCTGGTTCATGGAGCTGTGGTGCAGAGAGGAAGACGCCAAGCTCTTTCCGCTCATCAGGCACAGAATACCGTCGGGAGCCGCGATAACAAAGATATCCGAGGCTGAGGACTACTATTACCTCACCGATACCGAGGGCTATGTATGGCAGGTAAGAAAGGGCGCGGCGGACATCACCTCCGACGCCTTCTGCGAAGCCGTAAAGAAAAGGCTCCACTCAGCATTCTCCAAAGATATCTATGATTCTGTACGAAAAAATGTAGCCGATAAGGTCGGCTTTGAGATACTGGAATGAGGTGAGAGAAAGATATGAAGGAAAAGGCAATTAAAGAAAAAGGACGCATATTCATTTCCTACAAGCGAAACGACGAAAAGCTCGTCACCGCAGTCGCCGAAAAGCTGCGCGAG
>CAMHBN010000119.1 GCA_946183385.1 uncultured Ruminococcus sp. | reverse complement strand
TCTCGACCGAGGACGGCTCGAAGCCCGATACCGATATGCCCGACCTTGTAGGCAAGTTCTTCAGCCTCACCGAGGAGAAGTACAAGGACTACTTTACTTTTGAAGTTGAATACGAGTACGACAACGAAACCGACGCCGATGTTATCCTTGAGCAGGATATAAAGGTCGGTGAGACCGTTGCTCAGGGCACTACTGTAAAGCTCAAGGTCAGCAAGGGCAAGGAGGGCGGTACTATCCCGCCGTTCGAGGGACTTACCGTTTCGCAGTACGAGAATGAGCTCAGAAAAGCAGGCATCTCGAATTACTCGAAGGTAAAGTCGAGCCAGTCGTGGGGTACGCCCAACAGCATAACCCAGCTCATGGTTGACGCCAAGGTCGTTCAGCCGGGCACGTTCTACAGCAATAAGGACTCCAAGAAGCTAATAGTATACTATCTGCCCGAGGACGCACAGGTAACTCCTCAGACTACTACTACACAGGCAGCACAGATCCAGCAGCCCGAAACTACGACAGAAGCTGTTATGACGCAGCCTGTCCAGACAGAGCCGACTCCGCAGCCGACTGAACCTCCCGTAATCATAATTGAACCTACAGAACCTGAAACACAGCCTCAGACACAGGGCGAATTCGGCGAGTGGTAAGAGCGGAACATAAACAACATAAAAAACAGCCTTCCATGAGGAAGGCTGTTTCTGTTTTATTCGGTTTTTCCGTTGTAGGTGTCTTCAAGCCATTTTATCATGGCGTCGAAGCCCTCCTGTGAGCGCTCGAATTCCTTCTCGTGCTCTATCTCGGCTTTGTCGGAGCAAAGGCGCCCGTGCCATGTCAGCACTTTCAGCGTCTCGCCCGTGTATACTTTGTATGCGAAGTCATCGAGACTGCCCGAGTAATCGTTTCCGCTGTCGAAGTAGTAGAACTTCGGGATATCGAAGAGCTCGGACACGCTTGTCTTTGAAAGCATCATATCAAACCCTCCCTTCAAAGTAGGCGACAGCCTGCGCGAGGTCGTCATATACCGCGCTCAGCAGGGGAGCCGTCTCCTCGTCGGGCGGAGTCATATCAGGTATCATTATCGCGTGACAGCCCGCCGAATAAGCGGCTCTGATGCCGTTCGGCGAGTCCTCGAAGGCGACGCACTGCTCGGGCGGAAGTCCGAGCTCGCGTGCGGCTGTGAGGTAGATGTCGGGGTCGGGCTTGCCGCTCTCTATCATATCACCGCATATCACGGCGTCGAAGTAATCGCGCGAGCCTATACGTTCGAGACATCGCAGAGCCCTTTCGCGCGGGGTTGCAGTCGCGACAGCAAGCTTTATCCCGTGAGCTCTCAGGAAGTCGAGGAGCTCGAACAGTCCCTTTTTCACGTCGATGCCGTACTTGTCAATATGAGCGTTTATCAGCTCGGTACGGCGGGTGCGGACGTCTTCGGTGGGGAAGTCCTCGCCGAAGAAGCTTTTCAGCTTGGGGATGGAGTATTTGCGTGCGAGGCTGCGTATCGCGTAGACGTGCTCGTTCTGCATATCGTAGCCGAAATCGGCGGCGGCTTCCTTCCAGTAGCGGAGGTAGAGCTTTTCCGTATCGACCATGAGCCCGTCCATATCGAAGACAGCGCCTTTAATCTTTGTGTTATCCTTCATTTGCATTGTATCTTTCAAAAATATTGCAGTTCAATAGAGTCCCCGCGTGAATCACCCGCGGGGACTCCATGTGTTGATTAGTCTGCTTTGTCAGTCGGTTACATTCGCGAAAGCAAACTATGCCATTTGCAGTCAGTGAGCGAGTTCACGAGCGACCTCGCGAACCGTCAGCGGGGACTCCCCGCTCACCAGTTGATCATCCAGCTGTACATACCCTCGTACTGGCGGGCTGAGCTGTTCCACGAGAAGTCTGCCTCCATGCCGCGTTTTACGATCTTGTCCCATTGTGCGCGGTGGTCGTAGTATACGGACTTGGAGTAGTTGATAGCGCCGAGCATTTCGTCGCCGTTATAGTTGGCGAACGAGAAGCCCGTACCTGTGCCGTCAAACTCATTGTACGGCTCTACAGTATCCTTGAGACCTCCTGTCTCGCGTACTATCGGTACAGTACCATAGCGGAGCGCGATGAGCTGAGTGAGTCCGCAGGGCTCGAACAGCGAAGGCATGAGCATAGTATCAGCGGCGGCGTAGAGCTTGTGTGCGAGCTCGTCCGAATACTTGATTATCGCGCAAACTCTGTCGGGGTACTTCCACTGATAGTGTTTGAACATATTCTCGTATCTCTGCTCGCCCGTACCGATGACCACGAACTGTGTGTTCTCGTCGCAGATACGCTCTATCGCGTAGTTTACGAGGTCGAGACCCTTCTGGTCGGTGAGGCGCGAGATTATCGCTATCATGTACTTGTTCTTGTCCACGGGCAGACCGAGCTCCGCCTGAAGCTTCTCCTTGTTGACAGCCTTCTTGGACTTGGCGTCCTTTGCGCTGTACTGGGCATATATCTGCTTGTCGCCGGACGGGTCGAACACCTTGTAGTCGATACCATTTACAATACCGCGGAGCGACGCCGAGCGTGCGCGGAGCAGACCGTCGAGCTGCTCTCCGAAGAAGGGGTACTTTATCTCCTCGGCGTAGGTCTCGGAAACTGTGGTGATATAATCCGCGTAGACGAGACCGCCCTTGAGCATATTAGCGGCACGGTTGAATTCGAGTTTGTCCGATGTGAACATATAGTCGGGCAGGGCGGTGTTGAACTTGAAGGTCTCGATGTCCCATATACCTTGGAATTTAAGATTGTGTATCGTCATTATGGTCTTGGTCGAGCTGTAGAACGGGTTCGTAGCAAACGTCGAATGCATGAACACCGGTATCAGCGCCGACTGCCAGTCGTGACAGTGGATAATGTCGGGACGGAAGCCGATAACAGGCAGTATCGCGAGCACAGCCTTGCAGAAGAAGGTGAAGCGCTCGATGTCCCATTTCGTGTCTGTGGTGTAGGGATAATCGCACTTGAAGTAGTACTCGTTGTCAACGAAGTAGAATTTGATACCGTTGTACTCGTACTCCATTATACCGACGTGAACACCGTCGGGACGCAGACCGTAGTCCATATAGAAGTGCGTCACGTATTTGAAATTATCTCTGAATTTTGCGGGGATGCAGGTGTAGTAGGGAAGAATGACCCTCACGTCGAACTCGTCCTTATTGATGTACTGGGGGAGAGCTCCGACAACATCGGCGAGACCGCCTGTCTTGACGAAGGGCACGCATTCCGAAGCGGCAAAAAGTATATTATTCATAGTGTCAACTCCTGTCTTCAATGGATTCTGCGTATAGTGCAGCTTTATATACTATATTATACACCAAAATACAAATGCAGTCAATAGAAAAGTATTAAAAATACACAAATTATTTACACTTTTGTGTCATATAATAAAAAACAGAGCGGTAATGTGTAAGCTGTGACTAAAATGTTTTTTGACGGACATATTTTTTCAAAAAAGTCTTTTCAAAATTATTGTTTTGTGATATAATGTGATTAATAATGATTACAATGCAGTTGCTGTATTCGCAATGATATAAACCCCATTCTTTAACGGAGAAGATATATATGGATAAAAATACTTTTACCGAGGCTAAAAGAGCTGCTCTGGAAAGGTACTTCAGCCGTATGAACGACAGGCAGCGTGAGGCTGTATTTACGGTGAACGGACCTCTGCTCGTGCTTGCGGGCGCAGGAAGCGGCAAGACGACCGTTATCGTCAACCGTATCGCGAATATGATAAACTTCGGCAACGCCTACTACGACGAGTCGCGTGAGGGCAATTCCATGGACGAGGCTTTTCTGCGTGCCTACTCCAAGGGCAAGGAGGACGATGCGGATATGCTCCGCGGTATCGTCGCAGTTGACCCGATAAAGCCGTGGAATATTCTCGCCATCACCTTCACTAACAAGGCTGCCGGCGAGCTCAAGGAGCGCCTTTCCGCTATGCTCGGCGAGGACGCTCTGAATATCCATGCCTCCACGTTCCATTCGGCGTGCGTGCGTATACTCAGAAGCGAGATAGAGGTTCTCGGCTACGGGAGCAACTTCACGATATACGATTCCGACGACAGTCAGCGTATGATAAAGAACGTCATGACCGACCTTGACGTGTCGGAGAAGCAGCTTGCTCCGAAGGCTGTGCTTGCCGAGATAAGCAACGCCAAGGACAAGATGATATCTCCCGAGCAGCTCCTCGAGGAGGCAGGGCAGGACTACCGCAAAAAGACGATAGCCAAGCTCTACAAGCTCTACGATGAGAGACTGCGTGCGGCTAACGGTCTCGACTTCGACGACATACTCTGCAAGACGGTCGAGCTCTTCCGCGACTTCCCGGACGTGCTCGAAAAGTACCGCAACAAGTACAAGTACATACTCGTCGATGAGTATCAGGATACCAACCACGTGCAGTTCATGCTCGTGTCGATGCTCTCGCAGGAGCACAAGAATATCTGCGTTGTCGGCGACGACGACCAGAGCATCTACCGCTTCCGCGGTGCCAACATAGAGAATATCCTCGGATTCGAGGAGCAGTTCGAGGGCGCGAAGGTGGTTCGTCTCGAGCAGAACTACCGCTCGACGCAGACCATTCTCGACGCGGCGAATTCCGTTATCTCCAATAACTCCAGCCGCAAGGAAAAGTCCCTGTGGACGGACAAGGGCAAGGGTGAGCAGATATACTGGTACAAGGCTTACGACGAGAACGACGAGGCTCAGTTCATCGCTGATTCGATAAAGAAAGACCACGAGGTGACGGGCAACTACTCGCGCAACGCCGTGCTCTACCGTATGAACGCGCAGTCGAACAACATCGAGCGTGCACTTGTCCGCGCGAATATACCGTACCGCGTCTACGGCGGTATGCGATTCTACGACCGCAAGGAGATACGCGACATCCTCTCGTATCTCGCATTCATAAACAATACGGGCGATATGCTCCGCTTCCGCCGTATCATTAACGAGCCGAAGCGCGGCATAGGCGACTCCACTATCGCCCTCATCGACGACATCAGCCGCGACCTGAAGCTCACGCCGTACGAGGTCATATCCAACTGCGACGATTATGCTCCACTCGCGAAGAAGACGACCGCTCTACGAGCCGCCGCCGCTATGTTCAAGGAGCTGATAGAAGCTGCGGAGACTGCTTCCCTCGACGAGCTCATCGACATCGTGCTCGACAAGACGGGCTATCTCAGCTACCTGAAAACGCTCGAAAACGCCGATACAAAGATTGAGAACGTCGAGGAGCTCCGTTCCTCAGCCGTTCAGTATATGAACAGCGCAGAGGAGCCTACACTCGGCGGATTCCTCGAGGAGGTCGCGCTCTACACCGAGGCTGACCGCGACGACGGCAGCGAGGACAGGGTAACGCTGATGACTATCCACTCCGCAAAGGGACTGGAATACGACAACGTGTACATCACAGGTCTCGAAGAGGGTATCTTCCCGAGCTCGCGCTCGATAGACAGCGAGGAGGACATCGAGGAGGAGCGCAGGCTTGCCTACGTAGCCATTACCCGCGCCCGCGCCAAGCTCATTCTTACCAGTGCGAGCAGGCGAATGCTCTTCGGTCAGACGCAGCATAATGTGACCTCGCGCTTCATCAAGGAGATAGGACGCGAGATGATAGTCAAGAACGACAATGCGGCGGCTGTAAAGAGCCGTATGGAGGAGAGCGATAACTCCGTGACCGAGGTGCGCTCGTCATCGCTCCAGCAGCAGCTTGCCCGCGAGAAGCGTCAGACAGGCACGAAGGAGACTGCCACCTACGAGGTCGGCGAGCGCGTTGCGCACAGCATATTCGGCGAGGGCACTATCCTCTCCGTAAAGCCGATGGCGAACGATTCAATGCTCGAAATAGCCTTCGAGAAGGTCGGCACGAAGAAGATAATGGCAAATTACGCAAAGCTCAGGAAGATCTGAGCCAACCACAAGGAGCACAGTTTTATGAGAAAGACCAAGATAGTATGCACTATCGGACCTGCAACAGACGACGAAAACATTATGCGTGAGCTCATGCTCGCGGGAATGAACGTAGCAAGATTCAACTTCTCGCACGGCGACTACGAAACGCACGAGAAGCGCTTCCGACAGATTGAGCGGCTCCGCACGGAGCTCGACCTGCCCGTGGCGACTTTGCTCGATACGAAG
>CAMHBN010000118.1 GCA_946183385.1 uncultured Ruminococcus sp. | reverse complement strand
ATGCGTTCAGCCTGCCGAACGGCACGATGATCGCCTCCACCTTCAACAAGGAGCTCGTCACCGAGCTGTTCCGCTGTATGGGCATGGAGATGTGCGCCAACAAAGTGGACTGCCTGCTCGGACCGGGTATGAATATCCACCGTCACCCGCTCAACGGGCGTAATTTCGAGTATTTCTCCGAGGACCCCTACCTCACGGGAACTATGGCGGCGGCGGAGCTCCGCGGCTTGCAGGATTCGGGCGTGACTGGCACTGTCAAGCACTTCTGCGGCAACAATCAAGAAACGAACCGCCACTTCCTCGACGCGGTCGTATCCGAGCGTGCGCTCCGCGAGATATACCTGCGCGGCTTTGAAATAGCCATAAAGCAGGGCGGTGCGACCTCCGTGATGACTACCTACGGCAAGGTGAACGGTCTGTGGACGGCGGGCAGCTATGACCTCAACACCACCATTCTCCGCAAAGACTGGGGCTTTACGGGCTTCACGATGACAGACTGGTGGGCGAATATCAACCGCCGCGGCTGTGAACCCGACAAGGGCGACTTCGCGGCTATGGCTAAGGCGCAGAACGACGTGTATATGGTCTGCGCTGACGGCGACGACAACCCCGACAACACCCTCGCGAGCCTCGCCTCGGGTGACCTCACCCGCGGTGAGCTCCAGCGCAATGCGGCGAATATCTGCCGATTCATACTCACGACAAATGCGTTCAGGCGCACTGTCGGCGAGGGCGATACCGTCACGATAGAGGGGCGTCCCGCCGAGGAAATGCCCTCCGACGAGCCTGTAGTATTTTACGACCTCACGGACGGGCTGACCATCGACCTCTCGGGCGTGAAGGCGGTCAAGGGCACCAATTACAGCTTCGCGCTGACCGTCATCGAACCGGGCTGGTACGAGGTAGCGGTGACGGCTTCGTCTACGCAGAGCGAGCTCGCGCAGATTCCGCTGACACTGTTCTCGATGGGCACCGCAAGCGGCACCCTCACGTGGAACGGCACGGGCGGCGCGCTCGTGACACATTCATCGAAGATACCAATGTTCTCGCGCTTCACGACGATGAGGCTGTACTTCGCGCAGAACGGGCTCGACCTTGTCAGCATCGACTTCAAGAAGGCTGAGGACCTCGAAAACATCAACGCTATCGGCGTGAAGGAGGACTGACCGTGAATATACAGATATTCGGCGCGAAGAAGTGCTTCGACACCAAGAAGGCGGAGCGCTGGTTCAAGGAGCGCGGCATAAAATATCAGCTCATTGATATGAAGGAAAAGGGCATGAGCCGCGGCGAATTCGACAACGTAAAGCGTGCCGTCGGCGGCATAGAGCCGATGATAAACGAGTCCGCAAAGGACAAGGACACCCTCACGCTGATGAAGTACCTCTCCGACAGCGACCGCGAGGAGAAGCTCTTCGAGAATCAGCAGCTGATACGGACTCCCGTGGTACGCAACGGAAAGAGCGCGACTATAGGCTACTGCCCCGATGTCTGGGGAGAGTGGGAATAAGCCTTGCAGGTATTATTCGGCTGAATTTAGGCATAAAGAAAAAATGCAACAGTTTTTCCTTTATGCCTGTTGCTTTTTTGTTTATTATATGTTATAATATATTCGTGTTAGTGGTAAACTGACATAAATTTGCTTATAATACGGCAATATTACATATATTGTACGTAATTTCAAGGGTATGACCCGAAAGGAGCTATTATCATGGGACTTAAACAAATCATCAAGAACGCTGTCAACAGCGCGATGAACACCGGACTCGGTCAGGCGGCTATGACCGCGGGAAGCAATATCCTCGCCGACCAGTGGAAGGAATTCTTCTACTGCGATTCTATCCCGAACGACACCTTCCTTGTCAAGGGACAGAAACAGGTCAAGAAGGGCGTAAACACCAAGGGCAATGACAATATCATCACCAACGGAAGCGTTGTTGTTGTTAACGAAGGTCAGTGCATGATGATCGTCGATCAGGGTCAGGTCGTAGAAATATGCGCCGTTGCAGGTGAATTCGTATACGATACCTCCACGGAGCCCTCCGTATTCTCAGGCGACTTCCTCGGAAGCCTCAAGGATACTGTCGGCGTACTCGGAAGACGTGTGACCTTCGGCGGTGAGACGGCTCACGACCAGCGCGTTTACTACGTAAACATCAAGGAAATGACGAACAAGAAGTTCGGCACTCCCCGTCCTGTTCCGTTCAACGTTGATTACCCCAAGCTCGATATGAGCTTTACCGTAGACCTCCGCTGCTTCGGTCTCTTCTCGCTGAAGGTAGCTAATCCTATGACGCTCTACAAGCTCTGCGGCAACGTTAAGGATTCATACAAGTTCTCCGAAATCGAAGAGCAGCTCAAGGGTGAAGTATACGCAAAGCTCCAGCCGGCTTTCGCTAAGCTGAGCCAGAATATCCAGTACGATAAGCTCCCCGGCGAGACCGAGGCTATCACCGAGACCATGAAGTCCCTGCTCAACCCCTTCTGGCTCGAGCAGCGCGGTCTTGAGCTCGTTACTCTCGCTATCGAGTCTGTAAGCATCTCTGATGACGACCGTGAGAGGATCAAGAAGTACGAGAACCTCATGTGGGATACAAACACAAAGCACGCTGCTGCTACTCTCGTTGGCGCTCAGGCTCAGGCTATGCAGAACGCTGCAAGCAACGCAAACGGCGCTGCAATGGGCTTCTACGGTCTTAATATGGCTCAGCAGGCAGGCGGTATGAACGCTCAGAACCTCTTTGCTATGAGTGCTCAGGAAGATGCTGCAGCAGCCGCAGCAGGTATGGTAGGTGCGGCAGCCGCTGCTATGGGCGGCGGTGCTACATGGGACTGCGTTTGCGGCAAGACCGGCAACACAGGCAAGTTCTGCGCTGAGTGCGGCAAGCCTATGCCCGCTCCCGCTCCCGCAGCAGACACATGGACCTGCTCGTGCGGCAAGACCGGCAACACAGGTAAGTTCTGCGCCGAGTGCGGCAAGCCCAAGCCCGCTGACTCTGAGGGCTGGACCTGTTCGTGCGGCACTCTCAACAAGGGCAAGTTCTGCGCTGAATGCGGAAGCCCCAAGCCCGAGGGCGCTCCCAAGTACAAGTGCGACAAGTGCGGCTGGGAGCCCGCTGATCCCTTCAACCCGCCCAAGTTCTGCGGCGAGTGCGGAGATCCCTTCAACGACGACGATATCGTAAGATAATAACCACGATATCCTGAGGTGACCAGATGGCGGACGCAAACGAATACAAATGTCCGTGCTGCGGCGCAAAGCTCGAGTTCAACAGTACGGCGCAGAGAATGAAATGCCCGTACTGTGACTCGGAATTCGACGTCGAAACAGTACAGGATTACAATGAACAGCTGAGTGAGGCGACCGGCGACGATATGTCGTGGGAATCCGAAGCAGGCAGCGAATGGGAAGAGGGAGAGACGAACAATATCCGCGTCTACTCCTGCAAATCCTGCGGCGGTCAGATAATCGCCGAGGAAACTACAGGCGCCTCCTTCTGCCCCTACTGCAATAACCCTGTCATTATGGCAGGTACCTTCTCGGGCGACCTTCGCCCCGACCTCATCATACCCTTCAAGCTCAACAAGGACGCCGCAAAATCGGCTTATGAGAGATACGTTTCAGGTAAATCCCTCCTCCCGAAGGTCTTCAAGGACCAGAACCACATCGAGGAGATAAAGGGTCTTTACGTTCCCGTGTGGCTGTTCGGAGCTCAGGCGGACGCGAATATGTGCTTCCGTGCAGAGTCGAAAAGAACATGGATGGACGCCAACTACCACTATGTGGAAACGTCCTATTATCAGGCTGTACGTAAGGGTAAGATAGCATTCGAGCACGTCCCCGTTGACGGCTCGCAGAAAATGCCCGACGACCTTATGGAGTCCATCGAGCCCTTCGATTTCACTCAGGCTGTCCCCTTCAAGACAGCTTACCTTTCCGGCTATCTCGCGGACAAGTACGACGTGTCCGCAGATGACAGCATCAAGCGTGCAAACGAACGTATCAAGAAGAGCACCGAGGCGGCTTTCGCTGCAACGGTAAGAGGCTATGATACCGTACGCTGCGAGAGCTCGGCGGTGAAGCTAAACGGCGGCAAGGCGCAGTATGCGCTCTACCCCGTGTGGATACTCAACACCGACTGGAACGGTACTAAGTACACCTTTGCCATGAACGGTCAGACAGGCAAGCTCGTGGGCAATCTGCCCGCGGACAAGGCCAAGGCTGCGGGTATGTTCCTCGGTATCACAGGCGGAGTAGGCTTCGTTCTCTCGATACTGTGGATACTTCTGCATATTATAACGGGAGGTTGATCTTATGGTCGGTATATTTGTAAGCTTCCTTATCGGACTTATCTTAGCCTGTGCTATCGTTCTCCCCAAGCTTTCGGCACTGAAAACAGTCCACAAGCAGAGCGGCGCGTCAGACTACACAGTCAGGGACAGTATGAAGTTCACAGAGAACCGCGATACTTTCCTCAACAAAAGAGTCGACAGAACGCCCCGAAATACACAGACTACAGCACAGCGTAAATAAAACAAAATAAAGCGGACAGTTTTGAACTGTCCGCTTTTTGCGTTTATGCTATTGCCGCTTTTATTCCGAAGTAGAGGAGTACGATGGCTCCGAGGACTATTCTGTACCAGCCGAACACCTTGAAATCGTGCTTCTTGATGTAGTCCATCAGGAACTTGATAACGAATATCGACACCGCGAACGCCACTATCATTCCCACGAGAAGTATACCAAGCTCGCTGCCCGAGAAAGTACCGCCGTCCTTGACGACGTACTTGACGATTTTCAGCAGGCTTGCGCCGAACATTACGGGGACTGCGAGGTAGAATGTGAACTCTGCTGCTACTGTTCGCGATATGCCGATGAGGAGCGCTCCGACAATAGTCGCGCCGGAACGCGATGTACCGGGGAAGAGAGCCGCTATCAGCTGGAAGCCGCCGATTATCAGCGCGTCCTTATATGTAAGCTGGTCAATGGAGCTGACCCTGGGAGTGCGCTTTTTGTTCCAGTTCTCGACCAGAATGAAGGCTACACCGAAGGTGATGAGAGCGAGCGCGACCGGGAACCACCAATAGAAGTGTTCGTCCACCCAGTCATCGACGAGCAGACCGATAACAGCGGCGGGAATGCACGCGACCACGACCTTGAACCACATCTGCATGATGTCGGCTTTGACATAAGCGCCGAAGCCCTCCTTCTTCCACGGGTGAGGGTTGTTCTCCTTGCCGAACGGGAAAAGCTTCTTCCAGAAGATGACCACGACCGCCATTATCGCGCCGAGCTGTATCACGACGTCGAACATCTTGATGAAGGCTTTGTTGGCTTCGGGGTCGTCGCTGACCCTGAGCTTCAGGAACTCGTCAACGAGTATGAGGTGTCCCGTACTGCTGACGGGGAGCCATTCGGTGATTCCCTCGACAAGCGAGAGGAACAATACTTTACACGTCTCGGAAAGCGAGACGGTACTCAATCGACGCTCGCCTCGCGGCGGCGGAGCAGGTCGCCCGCTTTGACCGGGAAGGGAACCGGCAGCGTGAACGCCATTCCGGGGTGCGGGGTGGCGTCGATCCCGTTTCCGTTTTCGTCAAAGAGCGCGGAAACCGTAAACGCCCGCCCGAACCGAGAGCAACTCAACCTCGTCCCCGACGGCAAACTTGTTCTTTTGCAGGCAGAGGGCGCGCCCGCTCGCCGCGTCGTAACCGACGACGGCGGCAAGATACGATTTCTCGCCGTAGTAGCCGGGACGGCTGACCACGTTCGCGTCGTCGTGCGGGTTGCCGTAGTAGAACCCCGTCGAATACTCCCGGTGCGAAACGCCGTCCAGTTCCGCTGTCAGGCGCGGGTCGACCGCCGTCTCTCCCCGTCCGAGCGCGTCGAGCGCCATACGGTAGGCGTTGGTCACCGCGGCGACGTAGAGGGCGCTCTTCATCCGCCCCTCGATTTTGAGTGACGTGATTCCGGCGTCGGCAAGATCGGCAAGATGTTCGATCATCGAGAGGTCACGCGACGCGAGGATAAAGGTCCCGCCCGCGTCCTCCTCGATCGGGATCGGCTCGTTCGGGCGGGTCTCTTCGACGATCTCGCCCGCGAGGCGTCCGACCCGGTACTTCCAGCGGCAGGGCTGGGTGCAGTCGCCGCGGTTGGCGTCCCGCCCGG
>CAMHBN010000117.1 GCA_946183385.1 uncultured Ruminococcus sp. | reverse complement strand
AAGGACGAGATCGAGAGAAAGGTAAACGAGGCTGCTAAGATCCTCGACCTTACACACCTCCTCGACAGAAAGCCTAAGGCTATGTCAGGTGGTCAGAGACAGAGAGTTGCTCTCGGTCGTGCTATCGTTCGTTCACCTAAGGTATTCCTTCTCGACGAGCCTCTCTCAAACCTCGATGCTAAGCTCCGTGCTCAGATGAGAACCGAGATCGCTAAGATCCACAAGAAGCTCGGTACCACATTTATCTACGTAACTCATGACCAGACTGAGGCTATGACAATGGGCGACCGTATCGTATGTATGAAGGACGGCTTCGTTCAGCAGGTAGATACTCCTCAGAACCTCTACGAGAACCCTGTAAACAAGTTCGTTGCAGGATTCCTCGGCTCGCCTCAGATGAACTTCATCGACGCTGAGCTCAAGGAAGAGTACGGTCAGTTCATAGTTGAGTTCGGCTCAAAAGATACAAAGTCCTCAAGAGGCACTAAGTATCAGATAATCATCCCCGAGTCGAAGGTAAACGACGAGCTCGGCAACTACGTTGGCAAGGAAGTTATCCTCGGCGTTCGTCCCGAGAGCATCCACGATGAGGAAATGTACCTCTCGAACGCTTCAACAGGTGTTATCGACGCTTATGTCGAGATCACAGAGCTTATGGGTGCTGAGACTTACCTCTACCTCGTATGCGAGGGCAACAACCTCACAGCAAGAGTAAGCCCGAGATCTACAGCAAGACCCGGAGACGAGATCAAGGTAGCTATCGATCCCAACAGGATCCACCTCTTCGACAAGGAGACAGAGAGAGCTATCGTCAACTGATAATATTGAAATATTCACTTTTCATATTTATCCTTTCTTTCTATCCTCCGCCATAAAGGCAATGGCGGAGGGCAAAAGGCCGCAGCTTCATTGTTGCGGTTTTTTGCTTTTACGGAGGTTTGTTATGTCTGAGATAAGAAAATATTTGCAGTCGCATACGGACGAAATGATACAGATCCTCGCGGAGCTCGTTGCCGTACCGAGCGTGCAGGGCGACGCCGCGGACGGCTGTCCGTTCGGCGAAGAGCCCGCACGCGCTCTTGCAGTAATGCTCGATAAATGCCGCAGGTACGGCTTTACCGTGGAAAATGTTAACAACTACGCGGGCTCGGCTGACCTCGGCGGCGAGCCTGCCCTCGCGATACTCACCCACCTCGACGTCGTGCCCGCAGGCGACGGCTGGAGCTCCGACCCGTTCACGCTCACCCGCGACGGCGATAAGCTGGTCGGTCGCGGAGCTATCGACGACAAGGGTCCCGCAGTGGCGGCGGTGTTCGCGCTGAGAGCGATAAAGGAGCTCGGTATCCCGCTGAAAAAGGGCGTCCGCCTGATATTCGGCACGAACGAGGAGAACGGCTCTGCCGACCTCGAATACTACCGCAGCAAGCGCAGTCTGCCGCCGATGGTGTTCACTCCCGACGGCGAATACCCCGTCATCAACGCGGAAAAGGGTATGCTGAGGGTTTACTTCTCCGCAGAATTCAATGGCGGCTTTATAAGGGGCGGCGAAGTCATAAACGCTGTCCCCGAAATGTGTACATTTGACCTGAGGACTAATGAAAACGGCGGAGAGGTTCTTACCTACGGCAAGCACAAGGGCAGAGCAGCCCATGCTTCAACTCCCGAAAAGGGCGTGAATGCCATAACGGAGTTTCTGAAATTTCAGGCTCCTCTTAATCCCATCGTTGAACGTCTTTCGGAGCTCTTCCCTCACGGGGAGCTCAACGGCGCGAGCTGCGGGCTCGGCTTCTCCGACCCGATTTCAGGCGATATGACCTGTGTGCTGTCAATGCTGAATACGCGGGACGGCAGGCTTTGCGGCGGCATAGATATACGCTTCCCTCTCGACCGCCAAAAGGCTGAGATAAGCGATATCTTATGCGGGAAGCTCCGTGCGGCGGGCTTCGATATCGACTCCTGCGAGGGCGTCGAGCCGCACTGCACCGACGGCAGCTCCGACTTCGTGCAGGCGCTGCTGCGCGTCTACGAGCGCGTGACAGGCGAAAAGGGACGCTGTATAGCCATCGGCGGCGGCACCTACGTCCATGAGATAGAGGGCGGCGTGGCTTTCGGCGCGGAATTTCCCGACACCGACTACCGTATGCACAGCCCCGACGAGTTCATCACCGTCCCCGACCTGCTGAAAAATGCCGAGCTTATGGCGGAGGCTATCGTGGAGCTGTGCTCATGAATGCTATCGACTGCGAAGCGGGACGTCGGGGACGCCGTTCCCTACAGTGGTTGAATGAACGTTCTTCTGTAGGGGCGAACAGTTAAGCAGTGCCCCAAATCTTTGATTTGGCTGGCAATGCTATATGCAACTCTGTTGTAGTTCGACCGTCAAGTCTTTCGGTTATGACGCGGGCGCACAATGTGCGCCCCTACAACCGCGCAGAAAGGGCATAGGGAAGCTCCCTATGCCCTTTTCGTTATCGGGTGGTCGTCATTCTTGTGGTTGCGGTGGAGGTACTTGTAGTGCTGCCGTCGAGCCCGTCGATGACGTCCTTTACGGCATTGCCTGCGCCGTCTATGATGTCGGTCGCCGCACTGCCCGCGCCGCCGACGATGTCCTCGCCTGCATTTTTCGCGCCGTCTACCGCGTCGTGAGCGTGCTCCTCAACGGTGTTGCCGTCAGTTCTCCCGTAGTCGTGGTTCTCGTAGTAAGAGCCGTCGTTTCGGGAGTTGTCCCTGTCAGCTCCGCAGCCTGTGAGGACGCACGTCATCATCAAAAAAACGGAACTTATTGCTAAAATCTTTTTCATACAAATCATATCCTTTTCAAATACTTATTGCGGACGAACTTTCCACAATACATTTTTATTCTTTACACGTTTTCCCCGTTTATCCACAGGGTTTTCAACCATTTCGGGCTGTAAAATACTGTATTTTACGTGCTTGTTCACATTTTCCACAATGATTTCAACAGCTAAAGCGTGAAATCAACGCCTGTTTCAACAGACTGTTGAAAACTTTTCGACTTGTCAATATTGTCCTTTTAGCACTATATTGCTGTGAAAACAGCAGCAGTGTTTTTCCATCGAAAACATCCAATAAAAAAGGACGGCTCAGCCGTCCCTTTTTTCACATATTATTGCGGTTTTCGAGCGCCTTGTACAGCGTTACCTCGTCCGCGTATTCGAGTATGCCGCCTACGGGCAGTCCGAACGCAAGCCGCGACACCTTCACCCCGAGCGGTTTGAGCAGCCCCGCCACGTACAGAGCCGTAGCGTCGCCCTCCACCGTGGGATTGGTCGCCATGATGACCTCCTCGACGCCGCCCTTCGCGATACGCGCAAGGAGCTCCTTGATACGGAGCTTGTCAGGCGTGATGCCGTCCATAGGCGAGAGCAGCCCGTGCAGAACGTGGTACACGCCGTTGTACTCGCGGGTGCGCTCGAAAGCGGTCACGTCCTTGGGTCCCTCGACCACGCATATCACGCTTTTGTCGCGCTCGTCGTCGTCGCAAATCGGGCATATCTCGCGCTCTGTCAGGTTCTGGCAGATATCACAGCAGCGCACGTTCTTCTTCGCGTCGAGCAGAGCCTGCGCGAATTCCGCCACCGCGCCCTCGTCCATGGACATGACGTGGTAGGCGAGCCGCTGTGCCGATTTCATGCCGATACCCGGCAGGGAAGCAAACTTCTCCGCCAGTATCACCAGCGGAAGAGCGTTATGGTCGGGCATAGCCTATCAGAACAGACCGGGGAGCGATACGCCGCCCGTGATCTTGCTCATTTCTGTCTCGGTAGTAGTCTCGATGTTGTTTACAGCCTCGTTGATTGCGCTGATGATGAGGTCCTGAAGCATCTCGATGTCCTCGGGGTCAACGACCTCGGGCTTGAGATTGAGGGACTTGATTATCTTCTTGCCTGAGAGAGTTACCTCTACAGCTCCGCCGCCTGCCGTAGCAGTGAAGTCGCGAGCCTCGATGTCCTCCTGAAGTGCGGTTATCTCGTCCTGCATCTTCTGAGCCTGCTTTATCATCTGGTTCATGTTCTGGGCGCCGCCGCCACCGATATTCTTGGGTATTCTTGCTTTCATAGTTAAATCTCCTTTTGGAATTTATTGGTTTGTATTATTATCAACAGCAGTTTCAATATTGCTGTTAACGGCTTTCTGAATGAGCTGCTCGGCAAGGTTCTTGGTCTCCTCGACCGATGTGGTGCAGCGTGCCTGAAGTCGGTACTTCTGTCCGAGGACGTTAAAAATAGCGCGTCCGAGCGATACCGCGTTCTCCTTGTTCTTGAAGAGCGATATAAAGAAGCTGTTGGGCGTGAATACGCACAGGACATTTCCCTTTGTTGCGGCGGTAGAGCCCTCGAGGCTTCCCGCGCACGACGGGTTGAGCTTGCGGAACTCCTCCATTATCTCGTCCCATCTCTCACAGGGCGTGAGCTCCTCCTCCTTCACGGTCTTGATATCGACCTTGCTATCGGGAGCGGGCTCGCTGTCTGCGGCAGGGCTCGAAGCAGTGAATATCTCGCGGGTGTCGCGGGTCTTCTGCGGAGCCTGACAGCCTCCCTGCGGTACTGCGTTGAGCTTGTCCTCCAACTGTTTTATTTTATCATATATTTCGGAATTGTCAATAGCAGGAGCGGAATTTGTCACCTTTCCGCATATCTTTATCAGCGACATCTCGAACTCGACGCGCTTGTTGAGCACTCTCATCATGCGCTCGCGGCAGGCTTGCAGAGCCTCGATGCGGCTCATTATACTGTCAAGCTCCGACCTCTCGGCGATAGCTTTAAGCCGTCCGAGCTCCTCGGGCGTGCAGACGATTATCTCCTCCGCATTCGCGGGCGAAGCCTTGATGAGCATGATATTGCGGAGCTGCAATATCAGCTCCTCGCAGAGATTCGTCAGGTCCTTGGACATATTGTAGAGCTTGTCCGTGACTGCGAGAGCTGCGGCAGCGTCCTGATCCGTAACAGCTTCAAGTATGCTGTAGAGGCTGTCTCTGCCCGCTATGCCCGCCGTATTCGACACGGCTGCGGCGTCTATCTTTTCCGCCGTGACGGAGCACTGGTCGAGCAGCGATACCGCGTCACGCATACCGCCGTCGGCTATCTTGGCGATCATATCCGCGCCGTCATCGGTGAGGTCGATGTCCTCCTGCGAGGCTATATACAGCAGTCTCGCGGCGATGTCCTTCTGCTTTATGCGGCGGAAGTCATAGCGCTGACAGCGCGAGGTTATGGTCGCGGGGACCTTCTGTATCTCGGTCGTCGCGAGTATGAACTTGACGTACTCGGGCGGCTCCTCCATAATTTTCAGCAGGGCGTTGAACGCCTGTATCGACAGCATATGCACCTCGTCGATGATGTACACCTTGTACCTGCACCGCTCGGGCGAGTATATCGCACCGTCGCGGAGGTCGCGGATATCGCCGACGCCGTTGTTCGAGGCGGCGTCAATCTCGATGATATCGGTGAGAGCACCCTCGTCCGCGTCGCGGCAGATGTCGCACTCGAGGCAGGGACTGCCGTCCTTCATATTGGGACAGTTCACAGCCTTGGCAAGGATACGCGCACAGGTGGTCTTGCCCGTACCGCGCGAGCCCGTGAACAGGTAGGCGTGGGCGGTCTTGTCGTTCTTTATCTGGTTCTTGAGAGTATCGGTTATATGCTGCTGGGAGATAACGTCGTCGAATGTGAGCGGTCTCCACTTGCGGTAAAGCGCCTTATACACTGTATCTCCCTCCCTTTCACTGTGCGTCCTCGCCGAGCTTTTTCAGCCTGCGGTCGGTCTCCTTTTCGAGTATGACCGCGTTGAGGATCCGCCTGTAGTATTCCGTGAACCCGTTCGGGTCCTTTATGTGGTTGAGCAGAGCCTCGCGGTAAAGCCTCTCGCCCTCGTTTATCTCGCCGAGCATCACCTGCGCGATAGCCGCGCCGCCGTAAGCCTCCGCGAGCGACTGGCGCTTCGCGATGGAGCGGCTGTACCATTTCAGCGCCTCGTCGGGCTCGTTGCGGTCGAGGTACATTCTTCCGATGTCGTTGTAGACGAGGTTGCGGAAGGGGCTGTTCTCGTCCCCGAGCACCTCATTATAGAGGCGGACCGCCTCCTCTGTGTCGCCGTTAGCACCCGTACATCTTGCGCGCAGGAACGGCAGCACGCTGTTGTCAAAGCCCTGCTCTGCGGCGCGTTCG
>CAMHBN010000116.1 GCA_946183385.1 uncultured Ruminococcus sp. | reverse complement strand
CTATAACTATTTGATTTTTTGGAGGTGAGTAAGCAGATGTATCCTGTAGCGGAAGATTATTCTGAAACGCTCTATTACCCCGACCCGACAATTCCCGTAAATACATGGTTGGGTCATTCAAGTGACTTTCCTGCGCTGTCTTATCCCAACCACTGGCACAGCGATTTTGAATTTGTGTATATTGTAAGCGGCAGCATGAATGAAAACATAAACGGAAATGTCATAGAGCTGAAAGAAGGCGATCTGCTGTTTATAAATTCACGCAGTATGCACTTCGTATTCTGGACGCAGCCTACAGAGTGTGAATTCATTTGCCTTGTCATGCATCCTTCCCTTATAGCCGTACACGCTGCCGAAGAGGACAGTGAAAGGCTGTTCGGCAGCAACGCCGTGCCGTATATGTTTATAACTGCCGAGTCACCCGATAACAAGAGGCTGTCAGAGAAGTATCTGTCGCTTCACAAAACAGTTCTCGCGGAGAAACGAAGCGGGTATGAGCTGATGGGGAAAATATATGATATGTTTTCACAGCTCCTCTCAAGATCCTCCGATGCCAGTCCTGTCCTTGCATCTGAGCAGCGTCAGATAGAAATACTCCATCGTATAACGGGTTACATACAGAAAAACTATCAGAATAAGCTGACTTTGAAGGAAATATCCGAAGCGGGACTTGTGTGCCGAAGCAAATGCGGGGATATCTTCAAGAAATACCTCGGCAAGACTCCGATAGAGTATCTGAACGAATACCGCATATTAAAAGCTGTGGAGCTCCTGCGTGACAGCGATATGAGCATAACCGAGATATCAATGCAGTGCGGATTCGGCGGTGCGAGCTACTTCACAGAAAGATTTGTGGATCTTATGGGCTATACCCCGACGGAGTACAGAAAGCATCGGATTTAGTCTGAATTATAATGACAGAAAGACGGACACATTACTGACTGTGTGTCACGTATTGACTTTTTCATCACTATATGGTATAATCCATACATCAGTCAACGGATTGATCAAAAAAATACTGCCTTCTTCGGAAGGCAGTTAATTTTATTACTACGGGGTGGTATTGTGAGCCAGAGGCGAATATCCGCAGATATATTTCCCGAAGCTGTTCAAAGCAGTCCCGAGACTCTTAAAGGATGAGTGTGTGAAAAGGAGAGTTTTAAGAAATGAAAAGGTTAGCTTCAATATTGATTGCGGCTTCGGTATGCCTGTCAGGTATGACATTCACTTCATGCCACGGTCTGCCTCCCACTGTAGCGCAGCTGCAAAAAGAGGATGATGAGGAGGCAGAAGCACTTCTGCTGGAGAATCAGAAGCCCTTCATAGACAAAGTCGTTGAGACTTACGGAGAAAGAGTGTCTCTTACAGGTATAGAATGTGTGCGGATTTATCCGAACAAATATGATCCGGGCTACACATCTTACATTGAGGAGCTCAAGGGAACGATAACGCTCGACGGTAAACGCTATGAGGCTTTGTATGACTGCAAAAACGGGACGCTGAGAGATTCCGTTCATACCGATGCTGTCTGCTCGGAGCTGGCAGATGCTCTTCCGCTCGATAAGAGCAGGATCGTGGAGACTGTTTATCCCGAGCTCGATGCTACATGGCAGCGCGGCGACAGCCTGAAATTTCCCTGTGAGATAAAGAACTTCGATGATGCGGTCTCATGGGAGAAGAGGGCGGGTGCCGGGATCTTTATAAGGATATACACCTTGGAGGATGTAAGCGGTTATACGGAAGCGGATTTTGACTCGATACCGACGCTGCAGAAGCTCATCGATTCCACTTCCTACGACGTTATCACTGTCATGTCGCTTTCCGATACAAGTGCGCTCGACGACCTGAAGGAACAAATGAAGAATAATCCATGGGGCGTTGAAAGGCTCTTTTACACAAACACAACAGAGGAAACTATCGCGGAATTTTGCGGAAAATATCATCTGTCGAATGCTAAAATAGTGGAGAACAAATACAGCGATTATGAGGATGATTCGCGCGGGCTGGAAGTCAAAATATTAAAAGAGTGATATCACTCAGCTTTTATGTCTGTCTATCATATCATCAATAAGGTTTGTGGCTTTGCTGACAGATGCGTATAATTCGCGTTCCGAACCGTCTGCGTAAGTGAGTATCGAATAGTAGTGGAGTGCATCGTATATCTCCATCGGGACTGCCCTTTTGTCTAAGTTAACGTAGTATTCATAGTCAACAGCCATTATCTCACGGTACTCGCTTTCGGTCACCTCGCAGACTGTCTCAGAAGTTTTTCTGTTCTTGTCCTGACGGGTAACGAAGAACCTGCCGTTATCCTCGTATGCGCTCCGGCGGTAGTGCACTCCTGCAACTCCGCCGGATATATTGATCTCAACTCCGACAGGCAGTTTAACGGAATCGACGAGCTTCTGCTTCATAAGGCAGAGGTCGAAGCTGTCGAGCTTATCGTCCTTGCAGAGGTCTGCGTGCTTCCAGCGCTTGAGCTCAGCCTTGGGAGCTCCGAGCAGCCATCTCTGCAATAACACGGCATCGGAGATACTGAATATGCCGTCTCCGTTGACGTCGCCCTCGATGTAGGTCGGGTACGAGAAGGTCAGCTCCAGCGAGCCGTCGTCACCGAGCTTTATCTCGGGAGCATCTGCGAGGTGGTTGTTCCAGTAGCCGTAGAAATAGTCCTTGTTGTAGACTGCGTTTAACTCCATATCCAGTATGCACGGATTGGACTTGACTACTATCGGAGAATTACGATAATTATCCTTCTTTGTCTGCTGCATGAAGATGAACGTATCGTCCTTCAGCAGTTCCTCGCTGATGAGCTCGCCCGTATCGCTGTCGATCAGAGTAACCTTTATCTTGCTCGTCTCGGGAACAGTAATTTTCTTCAGCCTGTAAACGACTTCAACAGCGCCATTATCATACTTTGTTATAGTGTAATAGAGGGGCTTCCCTGTTCCTTCTTCAAAGGGCAGTTCGTATCCCTCGGGAATATCAAAAGCTCCGCCGTTTTTGAAGCAGCCGGCCTTGCCGCGAATGATACACGGATTTGAAGCTACCTCACCTATAGTTACCTTTTCATCCGAATCGTTTACGTAATACAGTGTGCTATCCTTGACGATATCAAGCTCTATCGGCTCGTCGGTATCAATATCAAGAAATGTGACTCTTGCGTCGTCGGCGAGCAGGACTGTCTGCGCGTCGTCGAGTATCATACAGTCAGCGAGCAGCTTCTTTATACCTTCGTTCGGTCTTTCAGCAACGACATACTGAGAGTATTCATAGCCTATCTGTACGTTGCCGTCCTTCTTTGCCTCGAATATTTCTAACATAAGCTGAGTGCCGCCCGCGGGCTGTATCTTGTTCTCCCTGCTGCAGTCGTACAGGTCGTACAGTTCAAAGTGATCGCCGAAGCCCGTCATCATCGTCTGCCAGCTGTATGCAGTGCCTGCGGCGGACTCAAGGCAGAATATTACATAATTGTCCATTACGGAGACCTCGCCGTTTTCCTTGACGAAGTCCTTGAATTCGGTCTGACAGTCGGGGAGACGGCTGTAGATGTCTGTTTCAGTGATGTTTTTGTCCGCGTCTACGGTGAAGGTACGATGATCAATGCAGTGTATGTAATTCAGCTGCGGCTCGAGCGACGAGGACTTTACCCAGTTGTCGGCGAGAGATACCTCAAAATCGCCTGAGCTCTGCGGCTTGAAGACAATTACCTCATAGTCGTTCCGACAGCTTTCTGTTCCGTAGATATCGTCCCTGAGCTGTTCCATTACGCCTTCCGTAGTGAAAAAACTGTAATGGGGCTTGTCAGTTGTCCCGCTTTTGCGTTCGCATTCGCGGTCTTCCTTGAACACGATGCACAGCAGACCGTTCTCGATGTGCGTTGTGCCGTAAGTGTTGCGGAAGTTCAGTGCGGACTCGTAATCGCAAGGTATCCAGTCGGGGAGCTTCTCCTCGGTGACAGTCTCCGCGGCGTAAACGCTCGGAATCGGTACAGCAGCGGTAATGCCCGATGAAAACAGGATAACAGCGGATGCAAGAAATGCGGCGGTTTTCTTGAATTTCATTGTCTTCACCTACCATTTGTATTTTTTTAAGCGCCGTTGGCAATGTCCGCCGAACGAAGTTCGGGGCAGTGACCGCCTTACGGCGGTTACTGAGTTCACATTAATTATAACACGCGGAATCAGCAAATTCAATAGTGAGTTCGTTTTTTTCTGTTTGCTTTTTTATTGTGTATATGTTATAATATTCCTGAAATATAAGCGGATACCGCTGAAAATCGGAGGATAATATGAAATTTGATCCTGATGCCTTAAATTATGTTTTCAGTACCGAACAGGAAATTACCGCGGAGGAGAGGTCGCAGCTGCGGCAGCAGCTGTTGTCGAACGCTTTAAAGCCTATGATCGGTGACAAGTCATCATTGATGAAGACCCTTACAGCCGCGGCTGTATTCATATCTTTCCTGCTGGCGATAATCGCCGCAGCCACGACAGGTCATCTCCGGATCGCGGCATTTATCTTCGGACTCATGTTCTTCATTGCAGGAGTGTCTATGTTGATCTTCGGTCAGCAGGATACATACACTGCCGACAGGAACAACCTCAGACCCAAGCAGAATGCGGCTTTTGTCCTTTTGCTCGGAGTGCTGATAATGGCAGCTCCGCTGCTCATCGCCTATGTCAGCAGGAATGATACGTCCCTGAGTACGGGAAATATCATCGTTTTATTGGTCGGAGGCTGCTTTGCTCTTGCGGGAGGCTTCTTCGTGCTTTCTGTAACAGCGGGGCTGATCAAATCCTCAAAAGGCTTCGGATATGAGACTGAGGGTGAATGTATAGGCTATGTGCGATGCTTCCACTCCACCAACGAAAACCACCACACGACACTGGTGACCTCTCCTGTCTATGAATACTATTATGAAGGAGAGCGCCTTCAGGCTATCGGAAATGAGAACTACATCGGAACTCCGCCCGTAGCAGTAGGCGAACACAGGACGCTCAACATCGACCCCAAGGATCACTATGCGATATTTGAGCTCAGCGAGAACAAAAGGAAGGCTCCGACAATAATAGGCATCCTCTTCCCATTGGTTTTCGTTATTGTGGGACTGGCGCTTGTCTGGTACGGCGCGACACAGCACATAGAGCCCGCAAATTCGTCGGTTAACAATGGTAAATCTTCTATCACCGATATCTATATCCGGAAAAAATTCGGCCTTGGCGAGGGTGAATGGTCCATCGCCGAATACACCGTCACCGATATGACCGAGGATAGCAACGGAGAATGGCTTATCGAACTCTCGGACGGAACATTCCGCCGCGACTCTGACGGCAGCTTCCATAGCAGCCACAGTGTCGGCTACAGGTTCTATGAGCTCACCGACAGCAGCGGTACTCCTGTGGCTTCATTCAATGCTGAGAATTGGGAGTATGCGGGAAGCAAGGAATGTGTTTACCACGACTGAGTTCAGCTCTGTCCGGCTTAAAATATATCACTGCAAAACATGACGATGAAGCCTTTATTCAGAGAAATACGGGCTTTTATCTTGCCTGTCGGGAACAGTCCCGACCACGTTTTTGCAGCTATGCGGAAAGAAAAAATTATTTTGTTGTTACACTTGCGTCAGGTTTTGCGTATGTGTATAGTGAAAGCAGATCTGCTGAGAAAGGAGGAGCACAATGACCGACTCGGAAATCACAGCACTGATGAAGAAATCGCCGCAGCAATGGCACAGAGCCTTATTTGACGAATACTACAGCTATGTATATGCAATATCCGTAAACATCCTCAGGGGAATAGCTGCATCGGAGGATATCGAGGAATGCGTGATAGACGTATTCGCATCCGTTATAAGACAGCTTGACATCGGCAGTAATTCGGAATTGAAGCCTTTTATAGGTACTGTTGCAAAGCACAGGGCAATAAGTATGCGGCGGTCGCTAATGTCAAGAGCAGGAAAATACGTATCCATCGACAGCGAGGATTTCGGTGAGCTGCCGTCAAATGAATGTATCGACCGCACTGCGGAAAGCTCCGTGATGACCGAGCTTTTGCTTCGGAGAATAAAAGAGCTCGGCGAGCCCGACTCCTCTATTATAATACAGAAATACTTTTACGAGAGAAACGCAAAAGAGATAGGGCGTATGCTTGGAATGAGCCATGCAGCAGTGCGGGTGCGCTGTGCAAGAGCCGTCAAAAAGCTACGCAGCCTTCTCGGTGATTTTGACAAGGAGGAATAATTA
>CAMHBN010000115.1 GCA_946183385.1 uncultured Ruminococcus sp. | reverse complement strand
ATCGAGAGGTATCTGTTCGAGGTCTCACGAGCTGTCGGAGTGTATCGTTATCAGGTCCGCTCCGCGCTGTTTCGTCTCTCTGGATATTCCGGGCATTGCAAGATAATCTATACTCATGCCGTAGGTCAGGCGTATGCCCTTGTACTCGATGGAGGCGTTATTGTAGTGGTCGTGCCCGCAGAACATAGCTGTCGTACTGCCGAGCTCCACTGCCGTGTCGAACAGCTTGCTCGGATAATCGGAGCAGCACACGAGCTCGTTTGTGATACCGCCGTGGTCGCCCGGATTCTCGCCGTAGTAGTACGTGACCTTGTCGCTGCCGTCGAGATAAAGCTCGGTAGCGGTCTTGTACTCCTGCAGCGGGATATAAAAGAACACCATTGAATTGACGATGTGTCCCGCCTCAGCGTTCATGCGATCTACCTCTCCCGCGTACCAATCGACCTGGTCGTCATGGATATAGTCGTACTCATTCAGTCCCTCGCCCGTGTAGGCGTTCGAGTCTATCATGAACAGTCCCGTATTCAGAGAGCCGTCAGCGTTTCGTATCTCTATGAGCTGATTGTTTCTGCCCATGATGTCGGGCTGAATGTATGGATAGAGGAGATTTCCCGATGTCTTGTAGGAGAGCGATTTGTATACCTCGTTCAGCTCAGTCTTATTCAGAGTAGACATTGACTCGGTGTCGTGATTACCGTAGGTGAACGCCCACGGAATGCCCGTATTGCGCATGAACGCCGCGAACTGCTGAACAGGTGCGGAGTTGTTCAGAGACAGCGACATTATGCCCATCGGGAAACACATATCTCCCGTGACAACCACGAGGTCGGGATGTGTATGCTCTATCTCGGTGAAGCAGGCGTTCAATGCTCGGATGTCCTTGGTGTAGGAATATAGACTTCCGCCGATGTGGATATCGGTAAGGTGCAGTATCTTGAAGTCGTCGGTTGTCTTGGTTATCGTGTAGGTGCCTGTTGCCTCGTCGTAGTCTATCGTGCTCGCGCTGTGCTCAACGACAGGGACGGAGTTGATGTAGCTCTGAGTATACCATGTATCGCGCTGAATGTACAGGAAGCCCGCTCCCGCGACTGCTGCCGCTGTGATAACTGCTATCCTCGGCTTGTTGACGACGATATTCCTGTATGTGATGCTCTTGCGGAGCGTGAGGTTGTACAGAAGTATCAGCACGGCGAATATAAGCCCGCTGACGGTGAATACATTCATAGGATAGGCGAGCCTGTTTCGCATAAAGAGGGTGAACAATGTCACTCCGAGCCAAAATATCGCTGAGAATACCGTGATACCAATGAGGTGTTTTCTGTACTCAGCCTTTTCGGGGAGCTTTATACGCCCCTGTGGTATCCGCAGGAAGAGTATATTTTTCAGCATTTCGCGAGCAGCTCCTCGAGAGCTTCGTCTTCGTGCCTGTCTGTTTTTGCCCTATCAAATTCGCTGCTGAGTGCAGCTTCTATCTTTGACTGAGCTTCTGTAACTTTCTCGGAGTAAGGAATGTCGTCAAAGAGCAGGTCAACATACGTTTTTATCTTGCTGTTTGACCGTTCGACGGGCTTATTATTCTTCGGCCTTCTTTCTTCGGTGAGAAAACAATTTCTAAAATTTATTATACTTTATTGTCGCATACATTGTCAAGTTACCGTGTAAAAAGCACGCAGCATAGTTTGGCTTGCGTGTTTGACAAAATAAAATATTGAGGATATAATAAAAAATATATCAAGGACATAAAAAGGATACATTAGCGGGTTATACTGTAATCACAGAGTAAGGAGAGCACAAATGATGAATAGGATCTTTCTTGTTGAGGATGACGCAGAGATATGTGATATCATTCAGGAATATTTCGGAAACAAGGGCACGGAAGTCGTGGCTGTGATGAACGGCGGCGACGCTCTCGATATGATAAGCGGCGGGCTCGAGGGTTATGACCTTGTCCTGCTTGATATCATGCTCCCCGAGATAGACGGCTTCACGCTGTGCAGGCAGCTCCGCAGAAAGAGCGACATTCCCGTTGTCTTCATCACCGCGCGCGGCCGCGAGGAGGATATCCTCAGCGGCTACGATATCGGCTGTGATGACTACATCGTCAAGCCCTTCCTGCTGTCGGTGCTGTACAGCAAGTGCGAGGCTCTTGTCCGCCGCGCAGGTAATGATGTGAACTCCAAGCTGACCTGCGGTGCTATCGCTCTGGATAAAAGAACGCTGAGATGCTTCGCGGACGAAAAGGAGATCGAGCTCCCGCCGAAGGAATTCGCGATACTTCGGTATCTGCTCGAGCATCAGGACTGGGTCGTCACACGCGATACCCTCCTCGACAAGGTCTGGGGCTGCGATTATTTCGGCAGCGACCGCGTCGTGGACAATCATATCAAGAAACTGAGAAAAGCCCTCGGAAGCGCAGGCTCGCAGATAAAGACGCTCGTGGGACGGGGGTATAAGCTGACGAAGGAGTGAGCAGAATGCTAAAGAAGCTTTTCAGACGCAGGAGGGTTCGCAAGCCCAAACGCACGACCTTTTTAAGGATGTTCGCCAAGGCGATGATACTGCCTGTTATAGTAACGATGCTTATCGGAGGATATGCGTTTCTGATGCTTGACATAGAAGAGCTCTATATAGAGCTTGATTCGATAAATGCATTTATTACCCAATATGAGGAAAGTACATATTCCAAAAAAACAAATTCGGAAAAGAGAATACCCGATGAAGTGTTTATGAGTTTATACGGTAATATAGATACTTTCGCTCCTTATGGATACTTAAACCCGAAAGGGTGGGTCCATCCGACGTGCAAGTCCGCTTCTTTTCTCTTCGATAACGGCGGAAACATAATCGCTTCAAACCGTGCAAAATTTATCGTTGATATAAGCTGGAGCGAAGACTCAAAGGATGACCGTTATTACAGCTGTGACCCGACGGAGTATAATATTCCGGAACTGACTAAGGTCTATAACGATGCCCTCAGCAAGGTGGATGATTATACGACCTGCGAGACCGATATTTCAAGCCTTTACATCAATAAGACCGAGAGAAAAATGATACCGCATACAATGAGAGTTCGGTTAGTAAAACAGGATAACGGTTTCCTGGATTACAACTGGGAAAAAAGTATAACCACATTGGAAGAATACTATGTTCAGATAGATGCAGACATAGATGGATACGAACTGTTAGTCTTGAATAAAAACGGATATCCACGTAATAATGATGATATTGGACAACATGAAGGACTATTTGGCTGTGATCCTGCGGAGTTCGACGAGTTGTATGATAAATGCGGAGAGAGCCTCGACTATTACCTAAGCAAGCGTCATATGGGTGGAGGATTCGGAGATGCAGTTCCGATAAATACACATTTAGAGTCCTGTACAATAAAAAGGATAGTCACCAGCCTTGATGATATCAGCTTGTGCGTTTACCTCGACAACGATTTTTCTCATATTAGCTCGTGGGGAAGATTGATAGTAGTACTTGCTAAGCTGCTCGGATTCATGACTATCATCGCCTTCATCCGCTGCTGGAGCAGAAGTATCAAGAACAAGGCACAGTATGCCTTCGAGGACTACCAGCGCAGCCTGATAAACAATCTCGCCCACGACCTGAAAACTCCGCTCGCTGTCATCGGCGGCTATGCCGAGAACCTGCAGGAGCTCCGAAAGGACAGCGGAAGCGAAAAGGAGCTGAAATATATCAACTCGATTATGAACAATGTCTCCTACACGGACGATATCATCGCAAAGACGCTGGAGCTCAGCGAGAATGAGCAGATGAAAAAGCCGAATAAAACGAACGTTGATATAAAGGCATTGACAGAGCGACTTCTCGATAAGTACCGCGCGGCGCTCGATGAGAGAAATATAGAGCTGAAAACCGAGCTCGGCGGCGAGGTCAGTGCGGACGAGGACGTCCTCGCGGCGGCTGTCGAGAACCTCATCTCAAACGCGGTGAAGTATACCCGCGATGACGGTTTTATCACCGTGACAGCCGACAGTAAGAGGCTGAGCATAGTCAATGACGTGTCCGTAAACGTAGATACCAAGGACCTGCTTATGCCGTTCGCAAAAGGGGATAAGGCTCGCAGTGACAAGAGAAGTCACGGGCTCGGACTGGCTATAGCATTGTCTGCCGCGGAAAGAAACGGCTTCGCTCTCAGTGTGAGCTGCAAGGAAAAAAAGTTTACCGCGACTATACGTTTCTGAATACAAAAAAGCTCCTATCAAGCGATAGGAGCTTTTTTGGGCAGTATTCCGATTATTTATACTGTGCAGCTATTTCTCTGATAGCTCTTACGTCATTCATTGTGATCTCTCCGTCGAGGTCGGCATCAGCAAGGGTTCCGTCAAAATACTTTGACTTAGGTCTGCCATTTATAATGCCCTCCATAAGCTCAGCGTCGTAGCTGTCTACCTTACCGTCTCTGTTTGCATCACCAAGAGAATAGAAGCAGGTAGGAGTTCCGTAAATGTAGCCTGATTTTATTCTTGAAGCAGGGTAATTCATGTTAGTTGCGTTTGATGTTTCCCAGTCGACATGACCGTGCTCGCACCTCCGGATGTCAGCATCGGATTTGAGGAAGTGGTCATATACCGTACCGTTCGGATCATCATCGTGACAAGCGTCGAGGTGGAAATAGTAGTCACCGCACTTGACAATTACCCATGCATGAGATGATGAATGCGTAAAATATGATTCAATGCCGGCTTTGTCAAACAGAAGCTTCAATGCACGTGCATATCCGTCGCATATCGTCTTATTTCTCATGAACGCAGATGAATCAACGTGATTGTATATGGAGTTGTTTTCTGTTCCGTCGGGATTCCAGTCATAATCTACCTTTTTGCAGAGCCAGTCGTGAAGTGCTTTGATCGTTTGACCCTCAGTTCTGCAGGAGCCTGCAACGTCCATAACAATGTATCCAAGCTCGGCATCAAAGTATCTTTCAAAGAAGCCTATTCTGTCTTCGTCAACCTTCTCAAAATACTTCTGAATCTGAGCAAAGTAGTCCGAACGGATGTAGGGCTGTGTGTAGGGACCGAATCTTGAGCTTGTGAACTGTACGAGAGATGAACCGTTTACATTTTTTAATTCAGTACATTTTGCAAGAGCTCGGTCTCTGAGAAGAATGCCAAATATATCAGCGTTGGGTACATTTATATTAGTGAGAGTATTGCTGCCGTACAGTGCCATGTAGTCTGTACTGAAATTTCTTGTGTTCGTATTAGTGAGAGTAACACTTGTCACGGGAGAGTATATAAATATCTCTTTACCCAATCTCTTTAAATTTGAAGGAAGGGTCAATTCAGTCAGCTTGGGACAACGCATAAATGCGCGATCTTCTATGGTTTCACATGACGGAATATTTACTGTTTTCAGATTTGAACAAAGGTAAAAAGCACCGCCTCCGAGCGTTACGAGCGAATTCGGAAGATAGATCGACTCAATACCTGTTCCTCTGAATGCTTCAAAACCGATAGTTTTAATCGTCGGAGGAAGATTTACCGTTCTGAGGTTATCACAGCGGATGAAAGCCTCATCGGGTATCGCAGTGATACCTCTCGGGATAGAAACAGTCCTTATAGTCGAGTTATCAGCAAAAATGCCATTTCCGAGTTCCTTTACTGTACGTCCGTTCAGTGATTCGGGAATATATACATAGCTCGAACTGCCTGTATATTTGGTGAGTCTTATTGTATATCTTGATAATATCTCATACTCCCAGCTGCCATAAGAATATGCAGCTGATGCTGAGATCGCAGTTGTCGGTATAAGCTTCTTCAGCGGCAATGAATCCGATGAGATTACAGCTGTTGATAACATAGTAAACGCGAGAGCAGATGATACAATCTTCTTTGAATTAAACTTAAAGTGCATAGTCCAATTCTCCTTCATATATTAAATTTGTTGCAACATATATTATTTTAACACATTTTGAGAAAAATGTCAACGAAGTAATGTGAGATATTTTTATGTATATGTGTAATATTTCAATTTAATATGTAATTTGAGGTCTTATAAGAAACGCGCTTCAGTAAAAACTGAAACGCATAATTGTACATATTTAATGATACGTGTAAAAATCCGTGGCTCAGAAAAACTGAACCTCGAACCGCGTGCGCCTGCTTGGCACTGTGTAAGCTGTACGAAATAGATGATTTCCATACGCGGATAAAAACTACCGCCCCACTAACAAGTGAGGCGCGAAACTGGCTGCGGAGACACCCCGCCGCTGGCGCAGTGGGTGGGATTCGAACCCACGTCCCTCAAGGGGCATCATGATTT
>CAMHBN010000114.1 GCA_946183385.1 uncultured Ruminococcus sp. | reverse complement strand
AAACCTTATCGACGCAGGCTGCGATGCAAGCTTCATAGAGAAGTTTGCCGCCTGTATGGGCAACGAAAAGCAGTGCGAGAAAATGCTTGCTGCTCATAGGCGAGAACTTCTTGATGAAGTCCATGCGAAAGAGCGCTGCATAAGCTTTCTTGACTACTTTGTTTTTTCGATGAAAAAGGAGGGCTTAAAATGAAAAAACTCATAACTGCACTGATGACAGCGGGAACGCTTGTCGCGACGATGATAGGCTGCGGAAGTACCGCAGATTCGGGTAGAATTCAGGCAGAGCCGCTGACAAGTCTGTCTGCGGACGTGACGAGTTCTGCCGCCATCTACTACAAATACACTGAGCAGGACATTCAGAACCTGCAGGACTTTATTCTTGTCAAGCCCACTGAGGAAGACCTCGCAGGTAAGCCCTACGACCTCAACGGCGACGACCGCTGGGACGTGTTCGACATCTGCTTAATGAAGCAGGAGGTCTTCAAGGAGACCGAAACGGGCAGTGACACACTTGTCATCTACTTCTCGCGTACGGGCAACACTGAAAAAATCGCTGAATATCTGATAGAGCTGACGGGTGCGGACAGTTATGTCATCGAAGCGGCTGTGCCGTACAGCGACGATGATATCAAATACCAGACCGACTGCCGCGCAAACAGAGAGCAGAACGATAAGACTGTTCGCCCCGAAATTGCTGACCCGATAGATTCTATCGGCAGCTATGACACGATTTTCCTCGGCTATCCGATATGGTGGGGAGAAGAGCCGCGTATCATCGACACCTTCCTTGAATGCTACGACTTCTCGGATAAGACTGTCATACCTTTCTGCACATCGGCAAGCAGCGGTATTGCTGCAAGCGAGAAAAACATCGCAGACCTTGTGCCGATAGGCAAACAGCTTGAGGGCAGACGCTTCCCCGCAAGTGCCACAAAGGAAGATGTGCAGGAGTGGTACGACTCGCTTCCGCTGGCTCGGTAGAAGGAGTATAGGTTCAAAAGCAGGCAGTTCAAAGGAAAAAGTTATGAAGAAGACCGGCTCACGTGAGGAGCCGGTCTTCTTATATAAGTATGACAACGTGAAGGGACTGTTGAAAAATGTTTCTAATTTGTTTAGATTATTTTGATTGGTAAATTGTTATAATAAAACGGTAGATTATTATAGAAAAGCGATGAATCGTTGTATATAATTGTTGTGGTAATACAAAATGTTATACAGCGAGGTGATAGAATGGACGTGTCAACAGAAGAAGTGAACGGCAAAAGCAAGCTTGCTGCGGCAACTGCCAATGCTTCCTCAGTAAAGGTAAAGAAACCGATCGAGATCGCCTTACGAATTATTATTATAGGGCTTCTTATCTGTATGTTCATACCTGCATTTAACCCTACGCACCTTAGTGCTCTGTCTGACAAGAATGCCTCACTTTTTACGACAGGCATTTCTTACGGCAGTCTTTCAGAAGGGTTTTCGAGGGCTCTCAAAAAGGGCTGGATCGAACAAAGCGTTATCACGATGACTTATATCGGAGCGCTTATCACTTGCCTTGGACTCGTTACGTCAGGCATTGGATGCGCGGTAACGCTTGGCGAGCTTCGCCTGAAAAGGATAGGCGGCAGGCTCGGTATAATCGGCTGTGTGGTCGGAGCTGTCGGAACAGGTCTGATACTTGCACAATATCCGGGATATGCTGCTTCAAAGAAACCTGACAAGATAGGTGCTGTGATACCTTCCGGTATATACGTGTTTTTCGCAGTGACAGCGCTCTGTCTGATCATTGGTATCATATATCTTCTGACGCTCCCGAAAGCCGATGAAAAAGACAAATATGAAATGGCACCGAAATATAAGCTGTTTCTGATGTTCCTTCCTTTTATAGTATTGCTTTTCCTGTTCAGCTATCTGCCGCTCTGGGGCTGGAGATACGCTTTCTATGACTACACTCCCGGTGCCGAGCTGACATCGGAAAACTTTGTCGGGTTCAAATGGTTTGCTTATCTGTTTGAGAACTCCGCGACCCGCTCGGATATCATAAGAGTGCTTACGAATACTCTCGCAATGAGCGGACTCGGACTGCTTACGTCGTGGATGCCGCTGGCGTTTGCGATATTCCTCGCGGAAATTAAAAACAGCCGTTTCCGCCGCATTGTGCAGACGGTTACGACTATACCGAATTTCATAAGCTGGGTGCTTATCTACACCTTTGCATTTGCGCTTTTCTCGACTGAGGGCTTCGTAAATCAGTTCCTCATTGATGCGGGCGCATACACCGAACCGATAAACTTTCTTATGGGCGAGAAGGGGATATGGTTCAAGATGCTGCTGTGGGGCTTATGGAAATCCCTTGGCTGGAATGCGATAATCTACATCGCTGCCATAACGGGCATTGATCAGCAGCTTTACGAAGCCGCGACCATTGACGGAGCAGGAAGATTTGCGAAGATATGGCATATCACGATACCTGAGCTGATGCCGACTTTCTTTGTGCTTCTGCTGCTTGCCATAGCGGGAATCCTTTCAAACGGTATGGATCAGTACCTTGTATTCAAGAACGCGACAAACAAGAATACCATAGAAGTCCTTGATCTGTATGTATATAACCTTGGTCTCGGCGGAAGCGGAGGAATGAGCCAGATACCGCTTTCCACTGTGGTGGGAATGGTCAAATCGCTTGTAAGCGTGATACTGCTGTTTGCCGCGAACCGTGTTTCAAAGGCTATCCGCGGCGAAAGCATAGTATAAGGAGGAGAGCAATATGGAAGATAATACCCTCCAAAAGCGTGATTCAATAACTGCTCAGCACAGAAAGACCGTAATCGGGAATGTGATATTCAATATCCTGAACTATTCGTTCTTCACGCTCTTTGCAGTTGCTTGTTTCTTCCCTTTCTATTATCTGTTTATCAATACGATAAGTGATAATGACCTTGTGAGCAGCGGAGCTGTTAAGCTATTCCCGCGAGGTATCCACTTCGGGAATTACATCAGCCTGATGAATGTCAATGACCTTGGTTCTTCATTTCTCGTATCAATATCAAGGACAGTCATCGGCACGATACTGATGGTCCTTGCATCGGCGTTTGTCGGATATCTTGTCACCAAAAAGGAAATGTGGGGACGCAAATTCTGGTACCGTTTCCTCATCATAACGATGTATTTCAACGCGGGACTTATCCCGTGGTATCTGAATATGTCTATGCTCGGACTTACCAACAACTTCATGGGCTATATTATCCCGTCGATAATGTCGCCTTACAATATTATTCTCGTCAAGACCTATATTGAATCTATCCCGCGTGAGCTTGAAGAAGCTGCGGCAATCGACGGAGCGGGATATTTTGCGATATTCCGTAAGGTGATATTCCCTCTTTGCAAGCCCATACTTGCAACTATCGCCATATTCGGAGCAGTGGGACACTGGAACTCTTTCACCGATTCGCTGATACTGATGTCGGGCAATCCGAAGCTCTTCACGCTTCAGCACCGCCTTTACATCTACCTGACAAGCTCGTCGAACATATCAGCATTCATGTCGTCGGGAAATGTTACCAATGAAATGGTGACGTCGCTGCTGAATATGAAGACCATAAAATTTACTGTGGCAATGGTCACACTTATCCCCATACTGATAGTATATCCTTTCCTCTCAAAATATTTTGAAAAAGGAATTATGCTGGGCGCAGTAAAGGGCTGATCTTTCTGACACAGTATTTTTTAAATATAAAAAGGAGTGATTTTTCTATGCAAACAAGAAAGAAAACGGCTGCCGGACTGCTTGCTCTGATAATGATGTTATCGGGCGTGTCCTGCGGCGGAAACCAGAACGGCTCTGCAGATGCCGAGACGACTACCAAGGCGGGTACGCAGAATGATGCGGAAGTTGAAGCTGCCGGCGATCTCGACGATATTATCCCCTCAGAGACCGTTACCCTCGAGGTCTACTCTCAGCTTGCGAATTATTCCGGTGAACAGATAGGCTGGTTCGCCGATGTGCTGAAGGAGAAGTTCAATGTAAAGCTCAACATCATCAACAACGCGGAAGGCACATTCGCCACCCGTATGGAGGCAGGCAACCTCGGTGACATCGTAGTATTCGGAAACGATTCCGATGACTATGTTCAGGCTGCCGAAGCAGGTCTGCTCTTCGACTGGGAGGACGAGGATCTGCTTGATGAATACGGTTCATACATAAAGGAGCACATGGATGTTGCCCTTGAAAAGAACAGAGGCATCACAGGCAAGGTCTACGGATTCGGATATGATGTGAGCGAGTCTGCCGACCAGCACGCCGCGTACTTCTATTATCCCGATGTCCGTTTCGATCTCTATGAGGAGATCGGTTCACCCGAGATAAAAACACTCGAGGACTATATCCCGATGTTTGAGGCTATGCAGAAAGCCTGCCCGACATCCGATTCGGGCGGAAAGACTTATGCTGTATCTATGTTCCCCGACTGGGACGGAAATATGGTAATGTATGTAAAGGCAACCGCTGCTCTCTACGGCTATGACGAGTTCGGATTCGGTCTCTATAACATGGAGAAGCAGGAATACGAGGACGCCCTCAAAAAGGACGGTATGTACCTGCGTTGCCTGAAGTTCTACAATCAGCTTTATCAGAAGGGACTGGTTGATCCCGATTCAATGACCCAGACCTTCAACGAGGCTGCCGAGGCATACAAGGACGGTGCAGCATTCTTCAATCTCTTCCACTGGATGGGCGGAGATCTCTACAACACCGATGCTCATATTTCAGAGGGCAAGGCTATGTACGCTCTCACTCCCAATGACGCAAAGAACTATGTTGACGGCCTTAATGTTTTCGGCGGCAACCGTGTATGGACTATCGGTTCAAAAACTGCGGAGCCCGAGCTCTGCATGGCTATCATCAACTGGCTCTGCACTCCCGAGGGATATATGACCATGAAGTACGGTCCCAAGGGCGCGACATGGGACATAAACGAAAGCGGTAAGGCATACTTCACCGACCTCGGTAAATCGGCGATAACAGACGGAAGCAGCACGGATATGTCGGCGGCTGGCTATTCCGGCTTCTACACAGACGGTATGTGCCAGATCAACAATACGACATGGGCTCCCGACGCTATCAATCCCGAAACGGGCGAAAGCTACAACTACCTTATGTGGAAATCCTACAACGAAAGCCTTGTTCCTTCCGATATCTACTCCAAGTGGAGAGCATGGGCAGGCGCTGACAACGCGGATGAATATCTCGAGAAGAACGGTCACATCTCCATAAAGCTGGGCACCAGCTTCTCCGAGAGCACAAAGGACGCTGACCTGACTACGATCTGGGCTCAGGTGGCTGACTGCATCAAGACAGGTTCATGGAACGCTGTATATGCAAGCAGTGATGAGGAGTTCGACAAGATAGTTGATGAAATGATAAGCAAGGCAAACGAGTACGGTTATCAGAAGTGCGTTGAATTCCAGCAGAAGGAAGCTGAGAGAAGAAAGGCACTCGAGAACGAGGCTAAAGCTGCAAACTAAAAATACCGCTGCTTTTCATCAAGCTTAAAAACGACAGAAACAGTGGAAGGGAGCATTTCCCTTTCACTGTTTCCGTAAATAAAAAGTATTAGTCGGGACAGCTCCCGCGGAAACTGTCATACTTTTTCAGGAGGTGCGCAATGGGAATATTCAGACCTGACGGCGTTTTATATTCGCTGATGACAAAATTTACGAATTTGGTCCTTCTGTCACTGTGCTGGCTGATATGCTCACTGCCTGTTGTGACGATCGGCGCGTCTGCAACAGCTCTTCACGCGGTATGCTTCAGAATGCACGATGATGACGACGCACACATCGCCCGAAAATTTTTCGGTTATTTCAGGAGCAATTTCCGCCATGCAACTCTTGTCTGGCTGCCATTAATGATTGTCGGAGGAATGCTTTTATGGTCAAACTACCTGTATTTTTTCGGTATGCCTCAGTCATCCGATATCCTGCGGGTTATACTGATGATCGCGTCGGCGGTATACCTCATCTGTATGACTTACGTTTTCGCCTGTGTTGCGAGATATGAGAACACGCCGTTTCAGAGCATAAAAAATGCGGTGTTCATAGGTCTGCGTTATATAGTAAGAACACTGATAATGGCTGCCATAACACTGACGATACTTTTTGCCGTGATGTGGAACTACACGACAATGCTTCTCGGGCTGATTTTTGTCCCTGCCTTTCTCTGCTATATTAACTGCTCGTTCATCAAGAGAATATTCGTAGAGCTGGAAGAAAAAAGTAATAATATGAATACAGCACCGAACAGCTGATGTACGGTGCTGTACT
>CAMHBN010000113.1 GCA_946183385.1 uncultured Ruminococcus sp. | reverse complement strand
AACGAGATGGAGAGCGGCGGAGCCGTCATCCTCACCGTGGCAAAGTACCGCACGACAGTATCCGAGTGCTATGACGGCATCGGTATCACTCCCGACTATCAGGTCGAGAACGAGGACGAGAACATCGACGCCCAGTACAACAAGGCTGTTGAGGTCCTTCTCACGGCTGAATAACAGACTTTCCGGGACGCTTCGGCGTCCCTTTTTATTTCGCAATTCGTAATGCATAATTATTGTAGGGGCGGAGTTCCGCCGCCCGCAGTCAGCCGAACAATGTGACGGACGAGCGGAACTCCCCCTACACGGATATTCTGTAGGGACGACCATCGGTCGTCCGTTGGCATACGAAGAATTTGCGGACGCGCAATGCGCGTCCCTGCAGTCTGTTGCCGTTGGTTTGTCAATGTATTGGCGGGCGGCGAAACGCCGCCCCTACATCGGCTCACGGAAAATATCCCTCTATAAGGGGGCGGGAAAATGCATTTTTGCAACATAAAACCGTTGATTATTGAATAAAATTAAATATATTATCGTTAGCATTATCTTACAACTTTGCCAAATTAATGTTAAAATAACAAAATATATCTCCTCCCCCTTTTCAACAGCGGCTGAGTATGATATAATATTAACGTGTATAGGTGTAAGTACAAGGAGCTTCAGGCTCATAAACCGAATTGTAGGGGCGTATTCCGTGCGCCCGCCAACACATCAAAAGTAACGGGCGAACGTAACTCGCCCCTACATAAATAATATTCGGAGGGAATAGAAATGAACGAAAAAGAGCTTTATCGCGTATGGTGCGAGAATGCAGTCGATGACCCCGATCTCACCGCTGAGCTTGCGGCGATAAAGGACGACGAGAAAGCTGTCCGTGACCGCTTCTACCGCGACCTCGAGTTCGGTACGGGCGGACTGCGCGGCGTTATCGGCGCAGGCACCAACCGCATGAATATATATACCGTAAGACGCGCTACGCAGGGCTTTGCCGACTACCTCAATCAGGAGTACAAGAACCCGTCCGTGGCTATCTCGCATGACAGCCGTATCAAGAGCGACGTGTTCTCGAAGGCAGCGGCTGAGGTGCTCGCGGCTAACGGTATCAAGGTACATATCTACTCGGAGCTCATGCCTACTCCGTGCCTGTCTTTCGCTGTTCGTCAGCTGAAATGTCAGGGCGGTATAATGGTTACTGCAAGCCACAACCCCGCCAAGTACAACGGCTACAAGGTCTACGGCGACGACGGCTGTCAGATAACGCTCCGCGGTGCTGAGATAATCCTCGAAAAGATAAATTCGCTTGACATCTTCAAGGACGTCAAGTCCTCGAACTTCGATGAGGAGCTCGCAAAGGGCAATATCAGCTACATCGGCAATGACGTCATTGAGGCGTTCTATCAGCGTGTTCTCGCCGAGGGAATCAACACCGACCTCTGTGCTTCAAGCGGCTTAAAGGTCGTATATACGCCTCTCAACGGCACAGGCAACAAGCCCGTCCGCGAGATACTCAAGCGTATCGGTATCACAAACGTGACCGTAGTTAAGGAACAGGAGAACCCCGACGGCAACTTCCCGACCTGTCCCTATCCGAACCCCGAAATTCGTGAGGCTCTCGAAGTCGGTCTGAAATACTGCCGCGAGGTCAAGCCCGACCTCCTGCTCGCGACCGACCCCGACTGCGACCGCGTGGGTATAGCTGTCCCCGACGGGGACGACTACGCTCTGTTCAGCGGCAACGAGGTGGGAGCTCTCCTGCTCGAATATATTTGCAGCCAGCGCAAGGCTAAGGGCACTATGCCCGAGAAGCCTGTCGCTGTCAAGACCATAGTTACCACTGACATCGTAGCTTCTATCTGCAAGGAGTACGGCGTCGAGATGATAGACGTGCTCACAGGCTTCAAGTTCATCGGCGAGCAGATAGGCTTCCTCGAGGCTAAGGGCGAGGAAAACCGCTATATCTTCGGTTTTGAGGAGAGCTACGGCTACCTCTCGGGCGGATATGTCCGCGATAAGGACGCCGTTGACGCTTCAATGCTGATATGCGAGATGGCGGCTTACTACCGCACAAAGGGTATCACTCTCTTACAGGCTCGCGAGAATATGTACAAGAAGTACGGTATGTTCTACCAGACCCTCTACAGCTTCACATTTGAGGGCGAGAGCGGTATGAAGCGCATGGACGAGATCATGACAGGTCTGCGCAATGCTCCTCCTACGGAGATAGCGGGTCTGAAGGTCGTAAAGTTCGAGGACTACAAGCTCTCCGTCCGCAGGGATATCCTCACGGGCAAGGAGACAGCGATAACACTGCCGAAGTCGAACGTGCTCGCGTTCTACCTCGAGGGCGGCTCGAAGGCTATAGTACGTCCCTCGGGTACAGAGCCCAAGATAAAGACCTACCTCACCGCCAAGCAGCCCGACCTTAAATCGGCACAGGCGCTCGAAAAGAAGCTCTGCGAGGACTTCTCCAGGAATTTCAAGTAAGAACCCGGAAGGACGCACTTTGTGCGTCCTTTTTTTGTAGGGGCGAACATTAGGCTGCTCCCCTTAGCGGAAAAAGCGGGTTACCGAGCCGTAAACTAACGGCATATGTTCGGTAACCTGCGAATCCGCCAAAGGGGGCTCCCCTTGTTCGCCCGTCGTTTTTTCGGTTGTTTGCGGGCGCACAATGTGCGCCTCTACCGACGGTCGCCGTTGGTTTGTATTGATATCGGCGGGCGGCGGGACGCCGCCCCTACAAGGTCAAAGCACATCATTGACACTGCGGCGACAATGTGATACAATATAGGGTAGATATATAACAACAAAACGGAGGTCCTGACATTGAAATCAATCAAACCGTTCATCCTCGCAGCCGTACTGACAGCAACCGCTGCTACAGTCGGCTGCTCCGATACCAAGTCAAACTCATCACCGCAGTCCGAGACAGTCGAGCAGACCATCTCCCCCGAGAGTATTTCCTTCGAGTGGCAGAAATCGTTTCAGGATAAGCTCGACGAGTTCAAGGGCTCGGACGGATTCAGCTCCGACTCCGCCTTCGACCTCTTCGATATGACGGGCGACGGCAACCCCGAGCTCATCATCTCGCAGGGCACCGACAAGACTTCTGCCTGCGAGATATACACTTACACGAACGGAGCTCTCACCCTCGTCGGTACGGCAGGCTTTGAGGGGACGTTTGAATTTCTCCCCGAGTTCGGGCTGACACGCGAGGAGTACCGCGGCGACGGCTTCCTCATCGGCAAGTTCAAGCAGATCGACCACGGAGAGCTCACCGACTTCCTCACCTACAGCGACAACTCCGATTCCGCCTCCGAGGGCGTGACCATAAAGCATGAGATAAACGGCGAGGATATGCTCCTCCGCGACTACGAAGCCGCTCTCATTCAGTACGTGGATACGCTGAAAATGCACCTTGGCAGGAAGTACACCTTCGGCGACGACTCACTGAATTACGCGATACGCCGCGCCGAGAGCTGGGGAGGCGTCCTTGGCTCAAAGAGGAAGGCTGTCTGCAGGAAAAAGCTATCGGAAATAGCAGCCGAGATAGGCAACGACAACAGGGACGCCGCATTTGAGCTCTGTGACCTCAACGGCGACGACACCCCTGAAATTATCGTGTCAACAGGCTCTGCGCCTGAGTCCACTTGCAGGATATACTACTTCAGCGGTGACGAGCTCGAACAGCTCGAGGGCGAATACGGCAGATACGGCAGGCTCTTCTTCGACATCGGAAGCCTCGTATTCTACAACGAGTCCGAGACGGGCTTCACCTACTGGAGCCTCGCGGACAGCGGATTCACCGCAGACAAGTACAAGAGCTCGGGCAGCATAATGGAGGCAGGCAGACGCTTCGCCCTCACAAGCACGGGCATTGACTCTTCAATGGTATAACTATGGCTAAATCGAAATTCGTTTACACCTGCAATCAGTGCGGGTACGAGAGCTCGAAGTGGAACGGCAAATGCCCGTCCTGCGGCGCGTGGAACAGCTTCGAGGAGGAGCTTGCGGACACTTCTCCCGCGGGCGGTAATGCCTCCCTCGCGAGTGCTCCCGACCTCTACGACAGCATTCTTGAGCTCGCGGATATAGGCGCGGACAGCGATGTCCGCTATGATACGGGCGTAGGAGAGCTCAACCGCGTGCTCGGCGGCGGACTCGTCAAGGGCTCGCTGGTACTGCTCGGCGGAGAGCCGGGTATCGGCAAGAGTACGCTGCTGCTCCAGATATGCCAGTTCCTCGGCGAGGAGCACTCGGTGCTGTACGTCTCAGGCGAGGAGTCGGCGCGGCAAATAAAGCTCCGTGCGAAGAGGCTCGGGGTCGATACCGAGAACCTCTACATCCTCACCGCAAACGACGCGGAGGCGGTCGCCGCTACGATAGCGGGCAGCAACATCGACATCGTCATCATCGACTCGATACAGACCATGACCATCAGCCGCATATCCTCGACCGCGGGCAGTCTCACGCAGGTGCGCGAGTGTACGAACCTCTTCATGCGCACCGCCAAGTCGCAGGAGATACCCGTCATAATCGTCGGACACATCAACAAGGACGGCGCTATCGCGGGTCCTAAGGTGATGGAGCATATCGTGGACGCCGTCCTCTATTTCGAGGGCGAGCGACATCAGAGCTACCGCCTGCTGCGTGCCGTCAAGAACCGTTTCGGCTCGACGAACGAGATAGGCGTATTCGAGATGCTCGACAAGGGGCTCGCGGAGGTAGCCAATCCCTCGCAGATGCTGCTCTCGGGCAGACCGCTCAATGTCTCGGGTACGTGCGTAGCCTGCGTTATGGAGGGCAGCAGACCTATCCTCGCGGAGGTGCAGGCTCTCGCCGCAAAGACAAGCTATGCCGCTCCGAGGAGAATGGCTACGGGCTTCGACTTCAACAGGCTCAATATCATCATCGCCGTGCTTGAAAAGCGGCTCGGCATATTCATGGGCAGTCTCGACGTCTACCTCAACATCGTCGGCGGCTTCCGTCTCGATGAGCCCGCGGCTGACCTGCCCGTCGCCATGGCGCTCTACTCGGGCATAATGGACAAGCAGATTAACGAGGAGCTCGTCGCGTTCGGAGAGATTGGTCTCGGCGGCGAGATACGCTCCGTTTCGCATACGTGAAGCCGAGCGGATGGGCTTCAGACAGGTCGTTGTGCCGAAGCAGTGTATGTCCGCCATCGACAAGGAGAGCTACGATATCGAGATAATACCCGTGTCGAACCTGAAACAGGCTTTTGCGGTGATAAAATAAACCGCTCCGCAGTTGCGTTCCGACAAAAAAATTTTTATTATATCTTTTTTCAATATCTATTGACAAATTCCTATCAGTGTAGTATAATTAGTTCATACCTTATCAAGAGCGGCGGAGGAAACAGGTCCTGTGAAGCCCGGCAACCTGATATTCAAGGTGCTAAATCCTGCGGTATATAAACCGAAAGATGAGGAGTATGAACAAGGTTCTGCGCGCGCGTCTTTCCGGACGCGCGTTTTTTGATAAGGAAAACATTTTTTGGAGGAATAAATATGAGTAAGGTTTTTTTCACTTCGGAATCGGTAACTGAGGGTCATCCCGATAAAATATGCGACCAGATATCCGACGCCGTCCTCGACGCTATGCTCGAACAGGACGAGAACTCGCGCGTTGCTTGCGAGACCGTTGTTACAACGGGTATGGTGCTCTGCATGGGCGAGATATCCACAAAGGCGAGGGTAGATATCCCCTCTATCGCACGTCAGGTCATCACCGACATCGGCTACGACAGAGCCAAGTACGGCTTCGACGCGCACACCTGCTCGGTGCTAACTTCTATCGACGAGCAGTCGCCCGACATCGCTATGGGCGTAAACGAGGCTTTCGAGTACCGCGAGCAGAACAGCGACAACGACGGTCTGTCCAACGGCGCGGGCGATCAGGGCATCATGTTCGGCTTCGCGTGCAATGAGACTCCCGAGCTCATGCCGCTGCCGATATCTCTCGCTCACAAGCTCGCTCTCCGTCTCACAGAGGTGAGAAAGGACGGCACTCTGCGCTATCTCCGTCCCGACGGCAAGTCGCAGGTGACTGTCGAGTACGACGACGGCAAGCCCGTCCGCGTAGACGCTGTTGTAGTTTCATCGCAGCATTCGGCTGACGTCTCACTCGAGCAGGTAAGAAGCGATATCGAGGAGGTCGTTATCCGCGAGGTCATTCCCGCGAACCTCATGGACGAGAACACCAAGATCTTCATCAATCCGACGGGCCGCTTCGTAGTCGGCGGTCCGCAGGGCGACAGTGGCCTGACGGGAAGAAAGATCATCGTAGATACCTACGGCGGATATGCCCGTCACGGCGGCG